>NZ_CAXBLF010000010.1:0-71531 GCF_963976535.1 uncultured Algibacter sp.
CATTCACTAGAAAATTTTTCAAAATAAACGATGCTCTCAAATTATTATTTAAATTCAATAGTGTCCGATTAAAATTTGTAGGATAGTCCGAACGATATATTGTGTATAGGCTAAAAGTTTTTTTTGAGATATGCCCCTTACTTTTACCACAAGTAAAAAATCAAAGTCTTTCTGAAATGAAAAATCTATTGTGAATTGATTATCAATTAGTTAAAACCAAGTCTTGATTCTATATTCTATCAGCGAAGCGGTCTTGGTTCTTTTATCGGACAATAATGATTTAAATTATTGAAACACCTGTTATTGCTGTGTTTTATTCTTCATACTTTAAGCTTTATTCCATTTTAATCTCTTTTTGAAAGCGAATTGCAACTCATTTGTAACTGCTTGATTATATGTTTGTACCATAAATTAATACATAGCACATTAAAACACTATAATATTATGGCAACTAAAACTAAAAAAGCGCAAACAACGATTATCGATACTACTGCAAACAAAGCATTAAAATTAGTAACTAAAGCAAATGATTTAGCGTTAAACACAACTGAAAAAGTAGTAACGAAGTCTATTGACTTAACCGAAAAAGGTTTAGGGCTTTCTTCTAAAATGGTGAAGAAAGGTTTAAAAGCGTCAGCAAAAAACCAAGACTTTGTATTTAATACATTAGAAACAGTAAAAGGGAAGGCTTTAAAGTTTTTACCAAAATTTAAATAATTAAAAAATAGGGCGCATACAAAAGTGTAACTCATTTGTAACTCACTGATTGTATGTTTGTACCAGAATTAAAATATTAATAAAATAAAAACAACATATTATGGCAACTAAAACAAAAACAGCAGCAAAAAAAGGGAACAAACCAAATGTTGCAAAAAAAGTAAACACAAGTTTAATTAATGCGTCTTTATCAGCAATTAATACAACAATTGATAATGGTGAAAAGTGGCAAAAACTAGCTTCTAAATTAATTAAGAAGTCAGAGAAAGTAAGAGAGCAACAAATTAATATGATTTTTGATACAGCTGAAACTGTAAAAGGTCAATTTATAGATGGTGCAGACAAAATGAAAGAATTAGTTGGGTATGATGCTGAATTAGTTGAGAAAGCTAAGGATATGGCAATGAATAACCCAGTTAGTAAAAAAGTAGTAGGAATAGTAGAAGATATTACTGAAAAAGTATCTGAAAACCCAATGGTTCAGAAAGCTGAAAAAGCTACTGAAGATTTAAAAAACAAGGGAATAGCTAAATATAATGACTTAAAAGGAGATGTGTTAAGGCAAGCTTCAAAAATCATTAATAAAGGTGAAGCTATAATCGAAGATGCTAAATCAACTCCTAAAGCTAAAGTAACTAAGAAAGCAGCACCAAAGAAAAGAGTTGTTAAAAAAGCAACTGCAACTAAGGCTAAAGCAACTAAAACTGTAGCTAAAGCTGCACCTAAGAAAGCAGTAGTTAAAAAAGCAACTACAACAAAAGCTAATGTAACTAAGGCGGCACCTAAAACAACTGTAGCTAAAACAGCAAGTCCTGTTATAAAAGAAACTGTTGCAAAAGTAGCTGAGGTTAAAGTTGAAGTAAATAAATAATTAGATTTAACTTATAATATAACTTAATATGAGCACAAAAAAATCAATGTTAGATACACCAAAGAAATTGGTAATTAAAGTACTAAATAGAACAAAAAGCAGTTTAAAATCTGTAAACGGTTATGCACTTAATACCACTGAAGAAGTAGTTTCTGAAGGAATAATTGTTGCAGAACAATGGCAAACTGTTGCCAACAAAGCGATAAAAGGTAGTTTATCATTGGCTGCAACCCAGCAAGATATTGTTTTTGATGCCTTAACAGGTGTAAAAAAACATGTTATGCTAAGTAAAAAGAGGTTTACTAAACTTATCGCATAGGTTAAAAGTATATTAATAGAATTGGTTGGAAGTAAAAACCAAGTTGCATATTATGTGTAGCTTGGTTTTTTTTTGTTTTGTAGTTTTTAGTTTAACCGAGTACATTTTGTACTTTTAAGGTTAAATATGGATTAATGTCTAAGAAAAATAAAATTGTAGCTTCAGAAATTATAACGTTTTACATGGATTATGTGGTCGAGCATAAGATTAAGCCAGACTCTGTAGAAGATTTTGCTAAGCTACATCAGTTTGATGACGTTAATTTTTATGACCATTTTGCATCATTTAAAGATGTAGAAAAGTCGATTTATAATGTTCTTTTTAAAAACGCATTACTTATATTAAAGGAAACTCCAGAATACCAAAGTTTTAGTAAAAAGAATAAGTTACTGAGTCTGTATTATACGTTTTTTGAAAATTTGGCACTTAATCAAGAGTATATTAAACTGAGTTTAAATGGCCTTGAAAACCAACTAAAAGCACTTTCGGTCTTTTCATTATTAAGACAAAGTTTTATTGGTTTTATAGATGAATTGAATTTGGAAACGTTGAATTTAAACGTGGATAGCATTGAAAATATTCAGAAAAAAACGATCAGAGAATCTGCATGGATACAATTATTATTTACCATGAAATTTTGGCTAGATGACACGTCTGATGCGTTTGAGAAAACAGATATTTTTATTGAAAAATCTATTAATACAAGTATGGAATTGTTAGATACCAAGTCGCTTCAGAATATTATAGATTTTGCGAAGTTTTTATATAAGGAAAAAGTGCAATAGCAGAAGTAGGAAGTAATGAAAATTTCATGACGTTGCATTTTATTACACAAAGGAATTTTGATATGAATGTTCCATGTGACCTAAAAAAAACAATAAGTTTAAACAGATGAAAACACTAAAAAATATACCAATCACTAAAATTCAACGGGCCTCAAAACTTGTGCAAACTGGCGCCAAAGTTGGTGTGAATTACCTCAAGTACTATGGTGATAAAATGGTAAATCCTATAGCTGATGCCAAAGAAAGATTAGACGAATCAAATGCTACAGATATATATGACAGCTTAAAAGATTTAAAAGGAAGCGCGCTAAAATTAGCACAAATGTTAAGCATGGAAAAGAATATTTTACCTCAAGCTTATGTTGATAAGTTTTCGCTTTCTCAATTTTCTGTTCCACCATTATCAGCACCATTGGTAATGAAAACCTTTAAAAAATCGTTTGGTAAATTTCCTAATGAGATATTTGATAATTTCAATTCTGAAGCAGAAAATGCAGCAAGTATTGGTCAGGTACATCGTGCTTCTAAAGATGGTAATTCACTTGCAATAAAAATTCAATACCCAGGAGTTGCAGACAGTATTTTATCAGATTTGGCAATGGTGAAACCCATAGCAATGAAAATGTTTAATATTAAGGGAGAACATTCTGATGTGTATTTTAAAGAGGTTGAAGGGAAGTTGTTAGAAGAAACCAATTATTTGTTAGAGATTGAACAAAGTCTAGAAGTTGTTGCTGCTTGCAGCCATATTCCAAATTTAAAATTCCCAAAGTATTATAAAGAGTGGTCTTCACAGCAAATTATAACTATGGATTGGATGGAAGGAATTCATCTTTCTGAATTCACAAAAATAAATACCAATCAAGATTTGGCAAATACATTGGGTCAAGCTTTGTGGGATTTTTATTTGTATCAAATGCACATCCTAAAAAAAGTACATGCAGACCCACATCCTGGAAATTTTCTAGTTTCGGAAGAAAAGAAATTAATAGCCATAGATTTTGGATGTATGAAAACAATACCCGAAGCGTTTTATAAACCTTATTTTGAGTTATTTAATAAAGATATTTTAGAGGATTCTAAATTATTTAATAACAAATTATTAGAATTAGAAATTTTAAGAAAAGAGGATACGAAAGAAGAAGTAGATTTTTTTACTAATATGTTTCACGATGTTTTAAGCTTTTTTACACAGCCATTTAGGGAAGAGACTTTTGATTTTTCAGATCCAAATTTCTTCGATAAAATTGCTGCTATAGGTGAACGTTATTTTAAAGATACAAGAACAAGAAACATGAATGCTAATAGAGGCTCTCGACATTTTATTTACATGAATAGAACTTTTTTCGGCCTGTTTAATTTAATGTTCGATTTAAAAGCGAAAAATATTAAAATAGAGAATTTCAAGTCGCTATGAAGTTGTAATTGATTTTATGCACAATTCGCTATCATTTTTAAATACTATGCGTGCATAGTATATGTGAAAAAAGCGTATCTTGCAAGAACCATAAAGCGACTTGTAATTGTGAAGTTTATACTTTCAAAATAAACAAGCAAACAAAGGAGTTTTAAAGTACAATCTAAAACGAATAATTAATGGCTAAAAAAATTGATTTGAAGGACATTATGCAAGATGCATTCGATTCTTCAATCCAGCAGATTTCAGGTTCTGACGCTGCATTTTTGTATGCAGAGTCGCCTACAAGTCCGATGCATATCGCAACGTTGAATATTGTTGAAGGTTCATTAAAATATGAAGACTTTAAAGAAATTATTGCATCTAAATTGCATTTAATCCCCAAATTCAGACAACGGTTACTTAATGTGCCAATGAATTTGGATTATCCGTATTGGGTAGATGATCCAAATTTTGATATAGACTTACATTTAAATCGTATAAGATTACCAGACCCTTCAAATTGGAAAACTTTGAGATATCTTACATCTAAATTGTTTAGTGCACCATTAGATTTACGAAGATCATTATGGTCAATTCATTTTATTGAAGGCATTGACGAGATTGCCCAAGTACCAAAAGGTTCAGTTGCTATTGTTACTAAAGTCCATCATGTTATGATTGACGGTAGTTCTGGTGTAGGCTTAATGGGTGTTTTATATGATAGTGATGAAAAGGGAAAGCAAAAAAAACGGTCTAAGCCAAAACCATTTAGTCCAGAACCTTTACCAGATGACATTAGCTTATTATTAAAAAGTGGTTATCAGTTTTTGAAAAATCCATTTAGAATTCCAAAAATAGTTGCAGAGTCAACGTTTAGTTTTATTAAAAGTAAAGCAGCCAAAAAACTAAGTATTCAAAGGGAATTTAGCTCAACAAAATTCCCGGTTCCAATAACTATTTTCAATGGTTCAATTTCGGCAAAAAGAACTTGGGGAACAGCCTTGTTGTCTTTTGAGCGTGTAAGTGCGCTGAGAAAAACAATGGGTGGAAGTATTAACGATGTGATTTTGGCTATTTGCGCAGGTGCAATACGACGTTATTTAATTGAAAAAGAAAAATTACCAATACATCCATTGGTGGCTAATGTACCGATATCGATAAGAGCAGAGAATAGCACAAAAATGGATAACCAGATTGCTAATATGATGATTCAATTAGCAACTCATATTGAAGATCCTTTGGAGCGTTTAGAGTATATCCAAGAACAAACTATGTTAGGGAAATCTAGTCACAATATTATGGGAGCAAAAGCCTTAGCTAAAATGGCCGATGTAGTACCTTTTGGTGTGGCAAATTTAGCTGCAGGCTTGTATAGTAAATACAATATTAAAGATTTACACAGACCACCATTTAATGTCACGATTACTAATGTTCCAGGACCAAGAGGCTTGCTTTATTTAAATGGCCATAAAGTGGTTTCAATTTTTGGTTTAACACCAGTTGTAGATGGTTTTGGATTAATTATAGCTGCATTTAGCTATAATGGACTAGTGAGTATTACAACAACTTCAGACGCTAAAACAATGCCTGATGCAGATGTGTTTTCAAAATATATTAGAGAATCTGCAAATGAATTGGAAGAGCAAATTAAAAATTTAGGAAAAGGTAAATTAGCCAATGAATCGACAAAACAAGTAAAAAGCAAAAGCACACCGTTTTTCAGAACTTTAAAAAAGTATTTAAAAGATAATCCAAAGCAAGTGAAAACACACAAAGGATTATATCAAATTCAAGTGGATTTAGGAGATACTACAGATGGTTGGGAGCTGGATCTTACTAAGGCAGCAGCAGTCATCAAGAAAAAAAAGAATTTAGATCCAAAAGTATTAGTTGAAATTGAAGATGAAAACTTATTTGCTTTGTATAAAGGTAAATTGCTTTTGGAGGAGTTGAAAATTCAAGGACGAATCAAAATAACAGGAACTGCAGCAAGTAAAGCAAAATTACTGAAGTTACTTACTGCATTTTTAGAACGCTAATCCATGCATTATAAAACAGATATATTAAAATCTACAGACGGAGAATCCTTTTGCTATTATAAATGGGTAGCAAGTCCAGAAGTACCTTTTAAAGGTGTTATACAAATAGCTCACGGCTTAGGTGAACATGCAGGTAGATATGATGATATAGCGCATCGTTTACAAGAAGAAGGATATTCCGTTTATGCGAATGATCATAGAGCACATGGTAAAACCGCTGAATTAAAACGCATGTTCGGCTATTATAATGGCAAGGCGTATTTTGAAGATTGCGTGGAAGACATGCATATGTTATCAGAGCTTATGAGATCTGAGCATCCTCAGTCAAAATTTATATTATTTGGGCATAGTATGGGCTCGCTTTTAAGTCGAAAATACGTTACCAAATATAGTACAGAATTAGATGCTTTAATTTTATCTGGAACAGCAAGTTTTATTAAAGGACTAGGAAGTATTGGACTTGTAACAGCATCAGTTATTGCAACATTTAGAGGAAGAGCACGAGGAAATGAATTTTTAAAATCCTTCTTTTTTGGTGAATTCAATAAAAAATTTAAGCCAAATAGAACAAAATTAGATTGGATTAGTAGTGATGATAAGCAAGTCGATTTATTTGCTAAAGATCCTTATCGTATCGAATATTTTTCACTTGGTGTATTTTTAGATATCATCAAAAATTCAAAAAAACTAAATAAACCTGAAGCCTTTAACGCTACACCAAAAAATTTGCCAATGCTTATATTTTCTGGAGATAAAGATCCAGTCGGTGAAATGGGCAAAGGTGTAATACGCGTTGTAAAACAATACGAGCGTCATGGAATGAGTGATTTAACCTTTAATTTATACGAAGGTGGAAGACACGAAATGTTAAACGAAACTAACGCTGAAGAAGTAAAACAAGAATTGCTGGATTGGCTAAAAACACGCATGTAAGACTAAAAATAAAGAATGGAAGAAACCCAAATTTTATATCGAATTTTTTCGCGCTTAGCAGTAGCTTTAGGAGTTTTAAATGGCATAGCATTAAAAGACGCTAAAGAACTTGTTATTGAACAAATTAAGGGGCTACGCTTTGAAGATGATATTAAAATATTGATTAATGATATTGATGAAGATGAGCATGAGATTATTGAGCAGCTACTTGCAGAAACTATTTTAGTTTGTGATGAATTAGGTTCGAGTCGTAATTATATAACGTTAGAAAATATTTTAAAACAAATCGCTGCGTCAATTTCCGAAGGACATAGTATAGAGGAATGTAAATACACTAATTCTATAGTAAATAGATTTAAAATGAATATTACTCTAATTAATAAAAAAATACCGCAACCTCCATTATTTAATATGATAATGGAAACAAGATCCTTGTTAGAATGGTCTTCGATTTACTGTTTATATCCATTTATTCCAAAACATATTAAAGGTAACGGGAAACCTGTATTGTTAATTCCACCTTATTTAGGTGATGATAATTCAACAACCTTTGTTAGAAAATATTTAAAATCTTTAGGTTTTAAAACCTATAAATGGGACTTAGGATTTAATATGGTTAAGTCGCATTATATCCCAAGATTAGAAGAAAAAATACATGATATTTTCCAAGAGCATAAGGAAAAAGTAAGTATCGTTGGCTGGAGTGGTGGTGGTATATTTGCAAAAATTATGGCTAATCGGCATCCAGATCAAGTAGAACAAATTTTAACGATTGGTTCTCCAATTTGGGGAGTAATGGATATGAAAACACCAGTGTATGGTGTATTAGAATTTTTTAGAGGAAAATCATTAAAGGAAAGAAACGAACGGTTTTTAGCTGAGCTAGAACCAATTCCAGAAGTACCTGTGACCTGTATTTTTACTAAAACCGATGGCTTAGTGCCTTGGAAACACTGTATAGAAGCAGAAACTTCTAGAAAGGATATAAAAAATATTGAAGTATATGGAAGTCATTCAGGTATGGGAGCCAATGTGAGTGTATTATTAGTTACAGCAAATATGCTTAGTGCAAATATACAAGGCAAGAAATTACGAAATGTGGGCTCAAATTATGAAAGGTTTCTGTATCCTAAATTTTGGACTAAAGCACTTAAAGCATTTAAAACTAAAAAATCAATTGCGGCAATTGTAAAGTAATAAGGTATGGATCATATTATTGAGCATCATAAATTTCAGGAAGCTTTAAAGCAAATCGCATTAGAGCAAGGTTTAGATCTTAAAGATGTAAAAAAGCAAGGTGCAAATTGTATAAAGGAGTTATATACACAGCAACACCCCATGACAAAATTAGTGTCAGTAAAGGGATTTGATTATATACTTTCCAGAGCTTATAATGATAAAATAGATGTCGATCCAAAAGGCATAAAAAAGCTCATGAAACTCATGCAGAAAAACTCTGTAGCGTTTATCATGACACATAAAACATATCTCGATACGTTAGTTTTAATCTCAACATTAGCAAGATACGGAATGCCAATTCCATATTCCTTTGGCGGAAGTAATTTAGCATTTCCAGGATTGAAACAATTAGGAAATAATGCAGGTTTCATATTTATACGTCGCAGCTTTAAAGATGATTTAATCTATAAAGCAGCTTTACGTCATTATATTTCTACGTTAATTGATAAAGGCGATCATTTAACCTGGAATATTGAAGGTACGCGTTCTAGAACCGGAAAAATTATCTACCCCAAAATGGGGATTTTAAAATATATAAAGGAAGGTGAGATACAGAGTGCAAGAGCTATAAAGTATGTGCCAGTTTCTATTGTTTATGACCTGATTCCAGATGTTAAGGAAATGACTGAAGAAGGTAAAGGACAAGCAAAAAAAGCAGAAAATGTAAAAGAGGCTGTTAATTATATTAAAAAACTCGGAAATGATTACGGGCGTGCAGCTATTCGTTTTGGAGAACCCGTTGAGATTGAAGAGCATCAGCAAGCCATCATTCCAGATATGGAAGAAGATAGCTATGCAGATATAAACACCTTGCCACGTTTTGCTTTTGAACTCATTCATAAAGCCAATGCCATTACGCCAGTTACTGCAGTGTCGTTGGTTTGTCATACGTTGCTTAATGATTTTGCTTTAACTAAAAAAGAAATTGAATTTAAGGTCAATAAGTTAATGACTTACATTGGTCAAAAACAAGAAGATGTCCTTATAGATAGAGGTAACAAGATTGGTGTTACCATTCAAACGGCTTTAAATTTATTACAAGGCGCCAGAATAATTCAGAAAAGTAGAGCAGGACAACGTGCACAATATAGTTTGGTTGCTACAGAGTATTTACCAGCAACTTATTATGCCAATATGGCTTCTGGCCATTTATACCATCAAGCCTTTATTGAGATGGCTTTGGTGAAAATAAAAGACGATACATCTGCGAACCGAATTACTCATTTCTGGGAGGAAATTATGAGGCTTCGTAATTTATTTAAATTTGAATTTTTCTATACAAATAAACCAAAATTCAGTAGCGAAATTGAAGCAGAATTATTGCGATTTGATCAAAATTGGAGAGCTGTTGTTGCAGATCCTAAAGGAGATATTTCGGCCTTGTTTAAGAAACAAGATTTATTTGTGTCAAGAACTATTTTGTTATCTTACTTAGAGGCAGATAAAGTCGTTTGTCATACACTTAATAGTTGGGATGTTGATGATGAATTTACTGACGATGAATTCATCGAATTAGCTATGTTTAAAGGAAAGGAGTTGCATTGGCAGTCTGAAATAACGCGCTTAGATAGTGTGTCTAAACCATTTTTAATTAATGCACTTCGTTTTGCTAAAAATGCTCATTTAATTCCAGTTGAAAGAAAATTGGATTATGATGGATTAGAGCACTGGAAAAATCAGTTAGATGATTTATCAGAACGTCTATTTTATTTAAAACAAATCGAAAATCTTCTCGACAAAAAAGACTTGACAGCACAGTCTTCTGAACACATCGTTGTTCCAGATTCTGGTAATGATGAAGTTCACCATGATGAAGCTGTAGAAGAAGGACCACATATTACGGCATTTTTTGATATGGATAAAACGTTAATCAATGATTTTTCTGCAAAAAAATTCATGACAACACGTTTGTTAAGTGGTAAAACAACACCAAAGGAATATCTAACACAATTTGCAACAGCTTTAATATTTGCAGCTGGAAATAGAGATTTTGAAGTGCTTACCAAAATTGCAGCGCTAGGAGTAAAAGGTATAGCCGAATCAGCATTTACAGAATTGGGCGTACAAGTTTTTACAGATTATTTGGAAGAAACCATTTACCCAGAATCTCGTGAATTAATTGAGAAGCATATAGAAAAAGGGCATAAAGTTGTGATTATATCAGCAGCAACAACTTATCAAATTGAGCCTATCGCTAAAGCATTAGGGATTAAAGATATATATGCCACAGAAATGGAATTGCGTAACGGTAAATTTACGGGTCGTGTTTCCGAAATGTGTTGGGGAGAAGGCAAAGCAAGAGCAGCTCGGAAATTTGCTAAAAAGAATGATATCGACTTATCTAAAAGTTACTTTTATACAGACAGTATTCAGGATTATCCTTTATTGAAAATTGTTGGAAAACCAGTAGCTACTAATCCTGATCAAAAATTATCTCAAGTTGCATTCGAAAATAACTGGCCTATTTTAAGATTTGAACATCCTGTTGAAAAACCAATGGTTAATGGGTTTAGAACTGCGTTGGCTGCTGCCAGCATTTATCCCTCTGCTTTTAAAGGCTTAGTAAAAGGTGCAATGACATTGTCTAGACAAGAAGCTGCAAATACTACGTTTTCAAGTATTGGAGATTTAGGTTCTAAAATGGCAGGTTTAGAAATTGCTGTAAAAGGGAAACATAATTTAGAAGAAATTAGACCAGCGGTTTTTTGTTTTAACCATCAAAGTGCAGCAGATTTCTTTATTGTAATGAAATTAATTCGTCATGATTTTACAGGTGTTGCCAAAAAGGAATTAGAGCGAACTCCATTCGGTCCAATTTTTACAGCCTTAGGAGCTATTTATATAGATCGCTCTAATAAAGCCAAAGCTATAGAAGCTATGAAGCCTGCTGTTGACGCCTTAAAAAATGGTGTTTCAGTAGCTATCGCACCAGAAGGAACTAGAAGTGGAAGTAAAGCTTTAGGGCCGTTTAAAAAAGGTGCTTTTCACTTAGCACTACAAGCAGGAGTTCCAATTATTCCAATAGTGATAAAAAATGCATACATGGCTATGCCAAAGGGAACAAGTATGTTTAAGCCAACCCATATAGAAGTGGTTGTTTTAGACCCTGTTGATACATCACTTTGGAAATTAAAAAATATCAATAAACATATTGAAGAGGTTCGGAATTTATACTTAAACGAATTAGAAAATTAAACGCATGAAACATCTATAACTAAATTTTAAGTCTCAAGAAAATGATTATATAGATGTAACATGTGACCTTTAAAAACAATAAAATCATGCAAACAAAACTAAACGTTGGAATACTGGGTGGTGGATCTTGGGGAACAACTGTTGCCTCATTAACGGCTAAAAATAGTAATACTATTTTGTGGGCAAGAAATGAAAATGCCGTTCGAGAAATAAATGAAGCACATACAAATTCAAAATATTTACCCGGAGCTAAATTAAACAAGAACTTAAAAGCATCAAGTTCTATAGAAGAAACAATTAGTAGTGCAGATGTGATTGTGATGGGAATCCCTTCGCAACATTTCAGGGAAGTTTTACGCATCGCAAAACCACATATTAGACCTTGGATACCAATCGTTAGTTTATCTAAAGGCTTAGAGTTGGATACCAAAATGCGGATGACCCAAATTATTGAAGAAGAACTACCTGGTCATCCAGCTGGCGTTTTAACGGGTCCAAACTTAGCTAAAGAAATACATTCTGGTCAAGCAGCAGCGGCCGTAATTGCTATGGTAGATAAAACCATTGCAAAGCAATTGCAACAAGTATTTAGTACAGGATTGTTTAGGGTGTATACCAACAATGATGTTATTGGTTGCGAACTTGGAGGTGCTTTAAAAAATATTATGGCAATTGCCACAGGAATGGGAGATGGTGCTAATGCAGGAGATAATACAAGAGCTGCATTAATAACCAGAGGGTTATCTGAATTAACCAGATTAGGAACTGCAATGGGAGGACGACGTAGAACGTTTTCTGGACTTGCAGGAATGGGAGATTTAGTGGCAACTTGCTCGAGTTCTAAAAGTAGAAATCATCATGTTGGTTTTCAAATAGGACAAGGAAAAAGTTTAGAGCAAATAATAGAAGAGATGAATGAAGTTGCCGAAGGGGTAAAAACCGCAAAGGTGGTTATGGAATTAGCTAAAGACTATAATGTTGATATGCCAATATCTAGGGAAGTATATAAAGTCCTTTACGAAGGAAATACAGTTAATGATGCCTTTAGAGGTTTAATTAAAATTGAAAGTGGCTCTGAAAAAGAACCAGGTTAGAATTATTTTGTTGTTTGAACAGTCCATATGGTGCTAATTATGTTTTCAAAGGAATGAATCATTAGGGCTTGATTTGTGTTTATTTAAATAAAATTATTATTGTTCGATAAAAGAATAAAGACCGCTGCGCTGATAGAATATAGAATCAAGAATTGATTTTAACTCATTGATAATCAATCTATAATGGATTTATCATTTCAGAAAGCTTTTGATTTTTTACTTGTTGTAAAAGTAAGGGGCATATCTCAAAAAAATCTTTTAGCCTATACCCAATCTATCGTTCGGACTATCTTACAAATTTTAATCGGACACTATTTAAAGAAAATGTAAATTCACTTCTTTTTAGTGGAATTTTCGGCAAAAATGTAATAGGGAAATTGCGAGTTATTCTGGGGTTTTGAACATAAAAAAAAGTGACGTGATTCTGAGTTTATACAAGAATCAAATCACTTTAGATTTTTATTTTTTTTATGATTAAAAAAAGCTCACACGGACACTATACGTTCCTTTCCAATAGCGCCATATAAAACCCATCAAAACCAGATTTATGAGACAAGACTTTATTATCCTTAACCAACGTAAAGTTTTCTCCGGATTCCGATTTTAAAAAGGTAGCCACTTGTTCTTGGTTTTCCGAAGGCAATACCGAACAGGTTGCATACACAAGTTGCCCGCCAACTTTAACCATTCTAGAATATTGTTGTAAAATCTCCTGCTGTGTTTTCTTGATTTTATCAATAAACTCAGGTTGAAGTTTCCATTTAGCATCTGGGTTTCGTCGCAATACACCAAGTCCGGAACATGGCGCATCAATTAAAACTCGGTCGGCTTTATCGTATAATTTTTTAATGGCTTTAGAAGATTCAATAACACGGTTTTCAATATTATGAGCACCATTTCGTTTTGCACGTCGTTTTAATTCATTCAATTTATTACTATAAATATCCATAGCAATAATTTGCCCTTTATTTTCCATTAAAGCGGCTAAATGCAATGTTTTTCCACCTGCACCTGCACAAGCATCAACAACACGCATGCCAGGTTTTACATTTAAATACTCTGCTACTAATTGAGAATTAGCATCTTGAACTTCAAAATGGCCATTTTTAAAAGCCTCTGTAGAAAATACATTAGCACGCTCTCTTAATTTTAGCGCACTAGGGTGATTATCTACAAAGTCGGTTTCTAAATCTAAATCAAATAAAGTAGTTTGTAATTTTTCTTTGGTTGTTTTAAGAGTGTTTACTCTCAAAATAACATCGGCTTGTTGATTTAGTGCTGCAATTTCTTTGCTCCAAATAGCATCGCCTAATTCTTTTCTTCCTATTTCATCCATCCAATCTGGAATAGATTCTTTCAATCTTCTCGTTTTTGAAAGTTCGTCATAGCGTCCTTTAATTTTTCGTAAAGGGGTGCCTTCAAAATATTTCCAATCGGGTAATTTTATTCCTTTTAAAGTGGCCCAAACGGCAAACATACGCCACAAGTTGTCACGATCAAATGGTTCCTTGACTTCAGCAATTTCAGCATACAAACGTTTCCAACGAACCATGTCATAAGTGGTTTCTGCAACAAAACCTCTGTCTCGTGCTCCCCAACGTTTATCACGTTTTAATAGTTGTTGAATAACTTTATCGGCATACTTTCCTTCGTTAAAAATTAGGGTTAAACCATCAATAACTGCAAAGCATAAATTTCTGTGTAATCGCATGTTGTTTAAATAAGGGTGCAAAGTTACGTTAAATGACACGAATTCACGAATGTTTTTATTATTTGAATGAATAGACTTATCTTTCTTGAAAACTCGTATTTATGAAACAATTTAGTTTAATAATTTTATCAATTGGTTTGTTGTTTTCCTGTGAAAATAAGAAGACGTTTAAACATAGAGATTTTTCTAAAGTTGAGATGGAAACTTTGATGAAAGATTCTTTGTTAAGTGTTAGAGCAATTGATTTATTGAATGATAAAAGTTTAGTCTTTGCTTCAAATAAGGGTGTTTTTGGGTTGTTTAATGATAAAACACAATCATGGAAAACATCTATTCAAAAGCATGATACTTTAAATTTACATTTTAGATCTGTAGCTCATACAGCGTTAGATTTTTTCATTCTAAGCATAGATAATCCGGCATTGTTATATAAAACGGGTGATAGCGGCAACATGGAATTGGTTTATAAAGAAGAAGGCAAAGGTGTTTTTTATGATTCTATGAACTTTTGGAACGAACAAGAAGGTATTGCAATAGGCGATAGTACAAATGGCTGCTTGTCTATTATAATTACTCGTGATGGTGGAAATACCTGGAACAAATTATCATGTGATGTTTTACCCATAGGACTAGAGCATGAAGGTGCTTTTGCTGCAAGCGATACCAATATTGCTATTATTGGTGATAACACTTGGGTGGCCACTACCGCAGGACGCGTTTATTATTCGCCAGATAAAGGAAAAACTTGGAAAATATTTATGACACCAATAGTTAAAGAGAAAGATACGGAAGGGATTTATTCAATAGATTTTTATGATGAATTAAATGGATTCGCTGTTGGCGGTGACTATACTAAACCAGATGATAACTCAGCTAATAAAATTAGAACAAATGATGGTGGAAAAACTTGGGAGTTAGTTGCACAAAATAAAAATCCTGGGTACAGAAGTTGTGTGCAATATATTCCAAACAGGAATGGGATGGAGTTGGTAGCTGTCGGTTTTAAAGGTATAGACTATAGCAATGATTCTGGAAGTACATGGAAACAATTAAGTGATGAAGGGTTTTATAGCATTCGTTTTCTAAATGATTCTGTTGCTTATGCTGCTGGTGCGGGAAAGATTTCTAAATTGACTTTTAAGGAATAAAAAAGTAAGGAATTAATCTCTCTCTCTTTTTCTTTTTTTAAATTCTTCAAACATTTTCTTTTTAAAATCATCTTCAGCTATTTTTAGAAGAATTATTTTTTTTGGAGATAAAATACCAGAAAGGTTATTGGCAAATTCCATACGCAATTCATGCATTTTATTTTCAGCCTCACTGAGTCTTATTAAAAGCTCGTTGGCCTTTTCATCAGTCATAGTGTCAATGTTCTCTCTTATTTCTTGTCTAATGGCTTTAACCTCTTTAAATCTAATTGCAGAAGTCTCTTTTTCATGCGCATTGTAAATAGGCCAGAATTGTTGTGCTTCCTTTTCAGATAGGTCAAGCTTTTCGGTAATTACAGATACCTTTAATGCTTTTATACGTTCACCGTTTTTGTGTTGTGCTGTTATGTTTAATGACATAAACAACAAGAGTATGAAGGGGAGTATTTTTTTCATTTTATTAAATGTTTTATTCTATCATTAAGGCTTCAATGTCTGCGTTATCAAATAGATATTCTTCAATGTTATCGTCGTTAACAAAATAGTCAATTATAAATGCTTCATCAATATGCTCATCACTTAATAATGCTGCAATTTCATAAGAACTTATATTTTCATCTATAATATAATTTTCAACGGTTTCAGTTTCTAAATTATCAAAAGTTGGCTTAATCTCAAAAATTGAAAGATTAAACAATAATAGAATTGCAGCTGCAATACTTGAAACATAAATTAAGTTTCTTATACTAAATAGCTGAATTACTTTTGATTCTTTTTCACCTAAATTCTTTTCAAAAATACTATCGTTAAAAGACTCAAAGTAATCATCAGGCACTTTAAAGCCAGTTTCTTTAATTGACTCTAATTTACTTTTAGCATTTAATTTACTTATAATTTTTTCATCAAAAGATTCAAAATAATCATGAGGTGTTTTAAAACCTGCAGAGTTAATATTATGTAGTTTTTTGTACTTCATTTAATTTTTGTTACTGCTTATTTGACTAGGATCAAGCTGAAAGGTTTAATTATCAGTTAAATAGGCTTCAATCTTTTTTGACGCTATATGGTATGATGCTTTTAGTGCGCCTTCACTTGTTTCAAGTATTTCAGACATCTCTTTATATTTTAAATCTTCAAAATATTTCATATTAAAAACCAATTGTTGTTTTTTAGGTAATGTAGCAATGGCGCTTTGTAATTTTAATTGAATAGCATTTCCTTCAAAATAAACATCAGATTGAAGATTGTTTATAGCAAGTTGTTGGATATCTTCATTACTAACTTGCAATCGTTTTGCTTTTTTGTTTACGAATGTTATTGATTCATTTGTACCAATCCTGTACATCCAAGAAAATAATTTGCTGTCACCTTTAAAGTTATCTATGTTTTTAAAAATCTTTATAAATGTATTCTGAAGTACATCATCTGCATCGTCATGAGACTTTACAATATTACGAATATGCCAATATAAGCGCTCCTTGTAAAGTTCTAGTAGCACTTTAAAGGCTTGGTCTTTATGGTTTTCTGATTTTAATTGTTCTAATAGTTGTGCTTCTTCGATCAAAAACAATTGTTTAGTCTTTAGACTAATAAATATACTAAAAGTTTAACGTGAATTTTTTTAAGTTTTCAGATTACAGCTATGACTCTGAAAATCAGTTGTTAATATTATAAAACATCGATGAAGTGTAATTTAAACACGATTAAGTGTATTTTTTCTTGTAGGATAAGCTTTTATGTTTTATGTTTGTATCAGAAACCTACTTATGTTGTTAGTCTTCCCCAAGTCTAACAAAACCAGAAAAAGGATAGAAGCCCCCAAATCTCTATCCTTTTTTTATATTTATACATTATTGTCCGATAAAAGAATCAAGACCGCTGCGCTGATAGAATATAGAATCAAGACTTGATTTTAACTCATTGACAATCAATTTACAATAGATTTGTCATTTCAGAAAGCTTTTTTTTTTACTTGTTGTAAAAGTAAGGGGCATATCTCAAAAAATCTTTTAGCCTATACCCAATCTATCGTACGGACTATCTTATAAATTTTAATCGAACACTTTTGATTTATATAAGTATAGGCTTATTCAAAGCTTTGCATGTCTACTAATTTTTGATACACTCCTTTTTTAGCAATAAGTTCGTCATGTTTTCCTTGTTCTACAATTTCTCCTTTATTTAGCACTACAATTATATCTGCGTTTTGAATGGTAGAAAGCCTATGGGCAATTACAATGGAGGTTCTATTTTTCATCATGTTCTCTAAAGCTATTTGTACGAGACGTTCGCTTTCAGTATCCAATGCTGAGGTTGCTTCATCTAAAACCATAATAGGCGGACTTTTAAGAACGGCGCGCGCAATACTTAAACGTTGTTTTTGCCCACCAGAAAGTTTGCCGCCAGCATCTCCTATATTGGTGTTTATCTGTTCGGGGAGATCTTTAACAAACTCCCAGGCATTTGCAATTTTTAGTGCTTCAATGATATCTTCATCTGTTGCATCGTCATTTCCTAGTTTTAAATTGTTTTTAATGCTGTCGTTAAATAGAATGGCATCCTGTGTAACAATACCAAGTTGTTGGCGCAATGAGTTTGTAGATAAATCTTTTATATCTAAACCATCAATTAAAATACTGCCTTTATTTACATCATAAAATCTAGTGATAAGATTGGCAATAGTAGATTTACCACTACCAGATTGACCAACAAACGCGACTGTTTTTCCTTTAGGGATGATTAATGAAAAGTCTTTTAAAACATACTCATCTTGGTATTTAAATGAAATATTTTTAAATTCAATTTCAGAATCAAAACTATCCTTTATAATTGCGTTTTCTTTATCCTTTAATGGGTTTGGTGTATCTATAATTTCTTGTATTCGTTCTGCAGCAGCTCCTCCTTTTTTTATGTTATATAAGCCTCGCGAAATTGCTTTTGCAGGCGTTAATATATTATAGGATAAGCCCATGAATACAAGAAAAGTACTACCGTCTAATAATGAATTTGAATGTTCGTTAAGTACGAGATTCCCTCCATACCATAAGATAACTGCTATCATGCAAATTCCTAAAAACTCACTACTTGGAGCTGCTAAATTTTGACGATTGAGTAACTTGTTTGAAAAGTGATAAAAGCGAGAGGTAGATTCTTGAAATTTTTCGTTAAACTTATCTTCGGCACTAAACCCTTTTATAATGCGCAGACCTGTTAGTGTTTCTTCTAAAGTAGATAAAAATATACCCTGTTCTTTTTGAACGCGATCTGATTTTCGTTTTAAACTTTTACCAATTCTTGAAATAATAATTCCCATAATTGGGATAAAAACAAAAATAAATAATGTTAGTTGCGGACTTATATAAAGCATCATCGCAATTGTAAAAAGAATAGTTAAAGGCTCTCTAACTATGAGTTCTAAAACCGATAGGAACGAATATTGTAAATCTAAAACATCACTTGTTACTCGAGATAAAATATCACCTTTTCTTTGTTCTGATAAATATGAAAGGGGTAATTCAATAGTTTTTTTGTAAACATTATTTCTAATATCTTTAATAACTCCATTACGCAAAAACACTAAAAAATAGTTAGCTAAATAACCGAAAATATTTTTAAGTAAAAACATAACAACTATTAATCCTACAACAAACATTAGCGCTTTTGCATTATCTCCACCAGTGTATTGGTACATATAGTACGCCAAAAAATCTTTTGCATAACTATCAATTTCCATTAGCCCAGAATAAATAGGCTCAACTGGTGCAACAAATGCAATTGGTTCGCCGGTAGGATTCATGTTTTTCTTAAAAATAACATCCAACATAGGCTTTAAAGCTACAAAAGACAGTGTGCCAAATAAAGCATAAAACACATTAGAAATAATGTGTCCTACAGCATAACGTTTATAAGGCTTTGCATACCTTAAGATGTTAAGAAAATGATTCATCTAATGATACTTATTTTTTAAATTGGTTAATTCAGAAATTTAGAAAACAATCTATGATAAATCATTCTAATTTATGGAATGTTTCATTAAATGAGATTCATGTCTTTTAAGATTGTTTCAGCCTTAGTATCTAATTCGGCTTCTATAGATTTAAAATTTTCAACTGAATTTAATTTAGAATTCACACTTACATAAAACTTAATTTTTGGTTCGGTTCCGCTAGGTCTTAAGGCCACTTGACTTCCATCTTCTAAGTAATAAATAATAACGTTTGATTTTGGTATATCAATGCTACTTACTTCACCAGTAATCATATTTTTAGATATTGATAAATCATAATCTTCAAGTTTTAAAACTTTAGAACCATTTACTATTTTTAATGGGTTTTCACGCGCATCAGTCATCATTTGCTTAATTTCTTCTGCACCTTCAATACCTTTTTTAGTAATCGAAACTAATTTTTCTTTATAACAACCATGTTCAACATATAGTTTGATAAGTTCATTATAAAATGAACTACCATTTGACTTAGCTATAGCTGCAATTTCACAAGCAAGTAGCGTGGAGGTTACGGCATCCTTATCTCTTACAAAATTGCCTACCATAAACCCGAAACTTTCTTCACCACCACCAATAAAATTTAATTGAGGGAAGTCATTAATTAGTTTTGCAATCCATTTAAAACCTGTTAATACTATTTTGTTTTCAACCTTATATGATTCAGCAAGTTTATTAATCATAGGTGTAGAAACAATTGTGGTTGCAATAAATTCTTTACCTTTAATTTTATCTTCTGATTTCCATTTTTTTAATAAAAAAGCGACCATCATGACCATGGTTTGGTTACCATTAAGTAATTGCATTTTGCCTTCAGAATTTCGCACGGCTACCCCTAATCTGTCACAGTCAGGATCTGTACCTATTACAATATCTGCATGTTCTTTTTCTGCAAGTTCTAAAGCCATTTTTAAAGCTGCTGGTTCTTCTGGATTTGGTGAAGCTACCGTTGGAAAATCCCCATCAGGTTTTTCTTGTTCTTTTACTATATGTACATTTTTGTAACCTGCACGTTTTAAAGTTTCAGGAACCGCAGTAATAGAAGTTCCATGAAGCGAAGTGAATACAATATTCAAATCATCTTTTGCTGCTTGGGTAGCGCCAACATCTCCATTTCTAACTGATGCATCAATAAAGACATCATCAACGTCTTTTCCTATATAATGAATCAAATCATTATTTGCTTCAAATTTAATATTAGCATATTCCAAAGCATTAATCATATTAATAACAGCATCATCATGTGGTGGCACTAATTGTCCGCCATCTTGCCAATATACTTTATACCCATTGTATTCTGGTGGATTATGTGACGCCGTTAAAACAATACCACAATGGCAGTTTAAATGCTTTACAGCGAACGACAACTCAGGAGTTGCACGTAAATCTTCAAATAAAAACACCTCAATGCCATTTGCAGAAAACACATCAGCAACTAGTTTTGCTAATGATTTACTATTGTGTCTACAATCGTAAGCAATAACTGCTTTTGGAGTTTCGTTAGGAAACGATTTATGCAAATAATCACTTAAACCTTGGGTGCTTTTTCCCAATGTATATTTATTTATACGATTAGTGCCTACACCCATGATACCGCGCATGCCACCAGTTCCAAACTCTAAATCTTTATAAAAGCTTTCTTGAATATCTTTTGGATTGTTGGCAATACTATTTTTTATAATAGTTTGAGTGTCTTCGTCAAAAGCAGGAGTTAACCATGCGTTTATTCTATCTAAAATTTTTGGTTCAATGTATATCATAAGTTTAATATAAAGTAGATTACAAAAGTAATCAATTGTGAAAGAATAATTTTCAAAAAGGCACGTTTTTGAAACAATTGAAACCATTTTTGATATATTCTAACTAAAATTTAATTCATCTTTAATGGAATACCTTTTTTTGTCTGTTTTATTGCGTAAAATGAGTTCGCCTAAAAATCCAGCGACAAAAAACTGTGTTCCTATAATCATTGTAGAAAGTGCAATATAGAATTGTGGGCGTTGTGTAATAAGTCTGCCATCGGGATTTAAAAATAATTTGTCAATTCCTAGGTAAGTGGCAAAAGCAAACCCAATGGCGAACATTATAAACCCTAAAGCTCCAAATAAGTGCATGGGGCGTTTACCAAAGTGCGATAAAAACCAAATGGTTATTAAATCTAAAAAACCATGTATAAATCGATTCATACCAAATTTAGTTTCTCCATATTTTCTGGCTTGATGTTGTACTATTTTTTCGCCAATTTTTGTAAACCCCGCATTTTTAGAAAGCAAAGGCATATAACGATGCATTTCGCCATTAACATCAATGTTTTTTACAACATCTAAATTATAGGCTTTAAGGCCGCAGTTAAAATCATGAAGCTTAACTCCAGATGTTTTTCTTGCTGCCCAATTAAATAATTTGGATGGCAAATTTTTAGAAATAACTGAATCGTAACGTTTCTTTTTCCAGCCTGAAACTAAATCGTATTCATCTTTAACAATCATATGGTAAAGCTCTGGAATTTCATCAGGGTTATCCTGTAAATCCGCATCCATAGTAATCACAACGTTACCTTTAGCTTTTGCAAAACCTGCATGAAGTGCCTGGGATTTACCAAAATTCCTTAAAAAACGAATACCTTTTACGTCTTTATTTATTGTAGATAATTGTGATATAACTTCCCATGAATCGTCTGTACTGCCATCGTCTATAAAAATGATTTCATAAGAAAAATGATTGGACTGCATAACTTTTGCAATCCAATCATGTAATTCTGTTAAAGATTCTTCTTCGTTGAGTAGTGGTATAACTACAGATATATGCATTTAGAATAGATTCAAAATAATATTCAAAAATACTGAAATTATTCTGCCTCTGGGTTATTTTTTTTCATTGCAGCTGCTACTATTAATCCTATGATGCTAAAAACAACAAGATAGCCCGCTAAACCCTTAGTAACATTACCAATTGAATATTGATTTTGTGATTCCATTTGCTCAACAGTCTCAGCAATCACTTCTGTAGGTGTGTTAAAATTTTCCATCATTTCAACTGTTTTTTCGATGGTTTTTTCTTTTAAAACATCGGCAGCATCTGTGTCTATAACGTTAAATAATAAAAAAGATACCAGGGTGCTTATCAATAAACCAATTAAAACGGTTATAAAATATGATGTAAATGCCTGTTTAAAAGAGGCAAACCCATTTTGTGCTTGTTTAACTTTTGCTACTGATATAATTCCAAAAATTATGATAGCAATTAATATAAGTATCCCAACCCACATGTTAGTTAAAAGTTCCAAATTTAGAGCATAGGCTAAAACGGTTATTAATGCTAAAAACACACCTAAATAAAGCCCATAATTAGTTGCAATAGATTTCAAAGATTTTTCCATAATAATTTAATTAATTTGTTAGTTGCTTAGTTAGTAATCAAAGATAGTAAAACGTTACATTTAAATGAAAAAGAATTGCTTAAAGCAGAGCCTTAGGGATTTTGTTGACATTGTGATTCCTATGCAAATGGGAATCAAAATAAAAAATAATAAAAAGTATTGTGCATTTATAAAAAATACTTAAATTTGCACTTCCAAAATTGAAAAGAATAAAAAGCATATAGCGATGAGAAAAGGTATACATCCAGAAAATTATAGATTAGTAGCGTTTAAAGATATGTCCAATGAAGATGTGTTTTTAACTAAGTCTACTGCAGATACTAACGAAACTCTTGAAGTTGATGGCGTTGAATACCCATTAGTAAAAATGGAGATTTCTAGAACATCTCATCCATACTACACTGGTAAATCTAAATTAGTAGATACAGCTGGTCGTATTGATAAGTTCAAAACTAAATACGCTAAATTTAAAAAATAAGTTTAGATTAAAAGATATTTATAAAAAGCCTTTCTACTATAGAAAGGCTTTTTTATTTTTACATGAATCTATTTTCAATCATTAGTTCTAAGATAAGAGGATAAACTTTTAACTTTCAACTTTTAATTTTTTTGTTTTTATGAATTATATCCTTTTTGATGGTCCATCGCGTAATAATTTATTGCCTTTTACATTTACAAGACCAGTAGCCGATATTCGTGTTGGTATTTTAACCATTAGAGAAAAGTGGGAAACCTATTTAAAATCTACCACCACTACTATTACTGAGGATTATTTATCAGATAAGTATCCTATGGTTGAAATGGATGAAAACATTATGATTAATGCATCTTATCTTCCAAATTTAGAGTTGGTAGAAATGATAAGAAACTTGAAAGATAACCAAGCCATTTTTAAAGATGAAGATGTTATTGCGTTTTTTACAACAGAAGCTCAAGACGACATTAATTTTGAAAACTACGAAGCTATTGAGTTTGCTGAAGATATTATCAAAATAGAAAATAGTTGGGATATTTTTTCTAAAAATGGAGAAGCCATTGAAGAAGATTTTGAGTTAATTACAAAAGGAAGAACATCACAGCCCATACCTGCAAGTAACAACATTATAGCACCAGAAAATATTTTTATAGAAGAAGGCGCGAAATTAGAATTCACAACACTTAACGCTAGTAGTGGGCCTATTTATATTGGTAAAAATGCCGAAATAATGGAAGGTGCCTTAGTTAGAGGTCCTTTAGCATTATGCGAAGATGCAGGTATAAAAATGGGAGCAAAAATTTACGGACCTACTACAATTGGTCCAAATTCCAGAGTTGGTGGCGAAGTTAAAAACGCCGTCTTGTTTGCTAATTCTAATAAAGGACATGAAGGTTATTTAGGCAATTCCGTTTTAGGCGAATGGTGTAATTTAGGTGCAGACACCAATAATTCCAATTTAAAAAACAATTACGCCGAGGTGCGATTGTGGGACTACCAAACCGAAGGTTTTGCCAAAACCGGTTTGCAGTTTTGCGGACTCATGATGGGTGACCACAGTAAATGCGGTATAAACACTATGTTTAACACCGGCACCGTTGTTGGTGTAAGTGCTAATATATTTGGCAGCGGTTTTCCGCGAAACTTTGTGCCTAGCTTCAGTTGGGGCGGTAACAGTGGTTTCACAACCTATTTAACCAAAAAAGCCTTCGAAGTTGCTCAAATTGTTATGGCAAGACGTGAAATTGAGTTTACAGACCAAGACAAGGCTATTCTCGAACATGTTTTTGAAGAAACAAAAAAGTATCGAAGAGAATAGTATTTGGGCGCCTGCCTGCCGGCAGGCTGGTTACCACTCCCGATAGCTCCCGATAGCTATCGGGACGGAAGGTCGAGCTCATATCTTTTTTTAACGTCATTGCGAGGAGTGAGCGACGTAGCAATCTGTAAATATTTTGTTCTATAATTATTTGCAGTTTTGTTTTAAAAAAAGGATGCCGCTTCAATCCCTAACGTACTTATCCGCAGTATTCAAGTCGAAAGCATATAGCTTTCTAGTTTGCTAAAACTAGGTATTGTTTTATAAAAAAAATAAGAAAACGTATGTTAGGAATTATATTAATCTATTTTATTGGAAGACGATTTTACGATTTGTCTACTGAATACAATAAAAACAAATGGGTTTATGCTATTTTAAGTGTTGTTGCCTATTATGTTATTGGGTGGATTTTAATTTTTATAATTGCCTTTTTGGATATTTATGTTTTTGAATGGGGCTTTGATTGGGAAAGTAGTTATGGTATTAACCTTATATCGCTCCCAGCCGGTTTAATAGGTGTATGGGGAATGTATATACTATTGGAATATAAATGGAAAAAAGCTGTTGTTGTAATAAAAGACGAAATTAATGATATTGGTAAAAATATAGAAGACAACTAATCTTTCCTCACATACCTCAAATCCAATAAATTAATTGGGTTAGTACCCAATCCTTTTACATTTTTTCGAGTAAATCGTATCACTTCATCATAATATAAAGGCACCATAACCGTTTTTTGCATCACTAAAGAATCCATAGTAGTGTATAAATGCTTTCGTTTTTCAATATCGGTAATAGTAAAAGCTTTGTTGTATAAGCTATCAAACTGGGCGCTTTTGTAGTGAAAGTAATTAGAGCCATCAGGAGCAAAATTTTTACTGTAAAAAATGGACAAATAGTTTTCAGCATCTAAATAATCAGCAATCCAAGAACTTCTAAACATATCAACTTTTCCGTTTGATCTGGCAGATCTTAAAGTAGCTTCAGGCATCACATCAACATTAATTGTTAGTCCTGTTTTTTCTAATTCACGTTGTATAAATTCACAAAAACTCAAATAATTACTTGATGTTACTAAAGTAATTTCAGGATTTGTTATACCGCTTTCATTTTTAAATTGTTCAACCAGTTGTTTTGCTTTCTCAGGTTGATAGGTAAAACCAATTGATGGATTATGTCCGGGAAGTCCTTTTGGAATAAAGCCTCCATTTGCGGGGTTACCAATACCATTTCTTAAATAAATCATCATCTTCTTTCTGTCAAAACCATAATTTATGGCTTTTCGTATTAATTCTGACTGAATTTCTGGTGTTTGAGAATCTAAGTAAAAACCTAAATATTCAGTATTCAAATAAGGCCCTCGAATCATATCGACGGTTTCTGCGTATTTACTTCTAAGCTTGCCATCAGCAGTTAACAATTCATCTTTATATGAGGCATCTAAACTGTTTAAAAAATCAATATTTCCTTGAGCAAATTGTAAAAATTCACTTTGTTTATCTGGTAGAAATGTAATCGCCACTGCTTCTAGATAAGGCAGGGATTTACCTGTTTCATCTTTTTCAAAATAATGATTGTTTCTCCTAAAAACGAGTTTAATATTTTCTTCCCAACGTTTAAGCTTAAAAGGGCCTGTGCCAATAGGGTGCGATCTAAAATCAGTACCATAATAATCTGCAACTTCTCTAGGAATTACAGAGCAATATTTCATACTTAATAAACCAATAAATGCAGGAAATGGCTGTTTTAAAGTAATCTCAAAAACAGTATCGTTAACTGCTTTAAAACTATCAACCTTGTTTAAAACCCAGCTTCCTGGAGCTGCAGTTTTTTCGTCTTTTAAACGATTTAGGCTATATGTAAAATCATCAGCAACTACAGTTCTAGTAGAGTCTTTGCCAAATAGTTTGTGTTTATGAAAGTAAACATCGTTACGTAAAGTGAAAGAATAGGTTAGTCCGTCTTCAGAAATGGTCCAATCTTTTGCAACAGATGGAAGAATATTCAAATCACTATCTAATTGTACTAAACCATTAAATAGCTGATTGCAAACCCAGGTATCTTGAAGTGTTCTTGAAAAGGCCGGATCTAAAGTGTTTATATTGGCATGTTCGTTATAACGAAACACGAGATGGTCTTTGTGGGTGTTCGAGTTATTTCCGCAAGAAAAAAACAAAATAAGGATACAACTAATTGATAAATAGCTAATTATTTGTCTTGAAATTGGTTTTATCATGTAAGTTATTAGTTGTAAATTTGCGCGCTAATGTCATGTTGAGCGCAGTCGAAACATCTGTATATTGAATAATTATGACAAAATGTAAAGATAAATTTTAAAAGATCCTGAAACAAGTTCAGGATGACAAAAAGTAATGAATAAAAAAGTCGCATTTTATACTTTAGGTTGTAAACTGAATTTTTCAGAAACTTCTACCATTGCTAGAAATTTTAATAATGAAGGTTTTGATCGCGTTGATTTTTCTGAAAAAGCAGATATTTATGTAATTAATACCTGCTCGGTTACCGAAAATGCCGACAAGCGTTTTAAGACTATTGTAAAGCAAGCTCAAAAGGCTAATCCGGAAGCTTTTGTTGCTGCGGTTGGATGTTATGCACAGTTAAAGCCGCAAGATCTAGCAGATGTTAATGGTGTGGATTTGGTACTTGGAGCTACTGAGAAGTTTAATATAACCAGCTTTATTAACGATTTGTTAAGTCATCCCGAGCGCAGTCGAGGGGTAGGAGAAGTGCATTCCTGTGAAATAGAAGAAGCTGATTTTTATGTGGGGAGTTACTCTATAGGTGATAGAACTCGTGCTTTTTTAAAAGTACAAGATGGTTGTGATTATAAATGTACATACTGCACTATTCCTTTAGCTAGAGGTATTTCTAGAAGCGATACGATGGATAATGTTTTGAAAAATGCAAAAGCTATTTCTGAGCAAAACATTAAAGAAATTGTACTTACAGGTGTTAACATTGGCGACTATGGCAAGGGCGAATTTGGTAATAAAAAACACGAGCACACGTTTTTAGATTTAGTGACTGAATTAGATAAAGTAGAAGGGATTGAACGTTTACGAATTTCGTCTATTGAGCCTAATCTATTGAAAAATGAAACGATTGATTTGGTTTCGAAATCCAGAACCTTTGTTCCTCATTTCCATATTCCGCTACAATCAGGTAGCAATTTCATTCTTAAAAAAATGAAACGTCGTTACCTGCGCGAATTGTATGTGGATAGAGTTTCTAAAATAAAGGAAGTGATGCCTCATGCTTGCATTGGTGTGGATGTTATTATCGGTTTTCCTGGAGAAACAGACGAGCATTTCTTAGAAACCTATAACTTTTTAACAGCGTTGGATATTTCATATTTACACGTGTTTACCTATTCTGAACGAGATCATACTGAAGCTGCTGAAATGGCTGGTATAGTACCAAAAAATGTAAGAAGTAAACGAAGTAAAATGTTACGAGGATTGTCGGTGAAAAAGCGTCGTGCGTTTTATGAGAGTCAAGTAGGAACTATAAGAACAGTTTTGTTTGAAAGCCAAAATAAGGAAGGTTATATTCATGGCTTTACTGAAAATTATGTAAAAACAAAAACGCCTTGGAATCCTGAATTAGTTAATACTTTGCATGAAGTAGAACTCACTGAAATTGACGATGATGGGTTGTTAAGATTTGAGTTTTTAGAGGTGATGTCAAGGTGATTTCTTCTGGTTTTAGACAAGTAAACCCTGAATTTAAGCCATTTAGCTTATTTATTGTGCTAATAAATCTTCTGCATATACTTTTACAAGTAATCATACCAAATAGATTTTAAAATGATTGATTATAAAGTTTATTTGGTATTAAATGCCCCAATATGAATAAATTAATTTTAAACCTATGTATTACATTTGTTCTAGTATGTTTTACTAGTTGTTCCACTGATGATACTCAAGATTCAAATAATTCATCTATTACAGGTGTTTGGAAATTAACAGCTTGGAATATTGAAGGCGGATTTGATATTAATAACGACGGTACAGTAAGCTCCAATCTTCTAAACGAAATTGATTGTTCGCGTAACGAAACGTTATTTTTTGATAATAATGGTGTTGTGTCTTTAAATACAACCTTCAATCCTGATATAAACATCGCTTTGTTAAATGAAGAAACGAGCAAATATAGTTTTGATATTACCTGTGATACTGAAGGAGTTATAAGTTTAGCAACAGAATATACAATTAAGGGTTCAATAATTACTATAGGAGAAAGTGAAGCGATGATTGAAGGTCATCAGATTTCTTTAGTTTTTGAAGATAGAATTAAAATTTACAATGAAGATTTTACAGAGGTTTTAGAAACTATTGATTTAACGTTGGTTTACAACAAACAATAAAATAACTAATAGAAAATACAAAAGCCGAAACTTGTAGTTTCGGCTTTTGTACTTTTCATTAAAAGAAATTTATATTCTAACCCCAACAGGAAGCATTCGTTTGTACTTTCTGTTACTCCTAACAAATTTTGCTATTTCCGGACATGTAGGCATAACACTTAAATTACGCGATCCTATTTGTTCAAAAACAAGAGATAAAAATTCTTTTTTAAAATCTTCATCTTTAATGTTATCTGGAATAATTAGTTTGGTTAAAAAAATCTTTCGCTCTTGCAAAGAATATTCAATTTTTGCTAAGTCATCATCAATTTTAATTTCAAATTGACGTAGAAAATCGTTGTCAATTAATTCTGCAGCTTCAACCATAGTAAATTTTTGTTTTATTTCTTAGGAATCTAAAAATAGTGAGTACTATTTCTCTAACTTTGTGCAAAATTACGAAAAAAAATCGATAAAATAAAGTAAATTAAAGGTTAATGCCTTATGGTTCAAGAGATAATACATGTTTATTTAATGCCAGGAATGGCGGCTAGCCCGAAAATTTTTGAACATATTAAATTGCCTGAAAACCAATTTAAAATTCATTTATTAGAATGGTTAATCCCCTTGGATAACGAAACATTAAATGATTATGCTTTACGGCTATCTAAAAATATCAAACATGAGCATATCGTCTTGCTAGGCGTGTCGTTTGGAGGCGTTTTGGTTCAAGAGATAAGTAAGCATATTAAAGTTAGAAAACTCATTATTGTATCTAGTGTTAAGTCTAAGCATGAGTTGCCAAAAAAAATGCTTTTAGCTAAAGCTACCAAAGCTTATATGTTGGTTCCAACACAATTGGCAAGTAAAATTGATATCTTTGAGAAATATGCCTTTGGTAACAATATAGTAAAACGGTTAGAGCTTTATAAAAAATATTTGTCGGTTAACGATAGTAGGTATTTAAGTTGGGCAATAAAAGAAATGGTATGTTGGGAACAGACAGAAGTTCTTCCTGATATTACCCATATACATGGTGATAAAGACCCTGTATTTCCAATTAAATATATTAAAAACTGTATTGTTGTTAAAAACGGCACTCATATCGCAATTATCAATAAATATAAATGGTTTAACGAAAATTTACCCAAACTAATTTTAGGTAGCTAAACTTTTTTTTTTAATTTTATAAAAAACTTATTAAAATGAAGATATTACAGAAAGCATTGGCGTTTGTAGGATTATTAAGTTTATGTACATTATTTATTTATGCCCTCCAAGACGCTCCTACAGATGAAAATTTTGAAACAAAATTGATAAACGATTATAATGTTTATGCGCTACAAGTACCAGATGATTTGAATTTTGCAGGTGAACCTATGCCACTAGAAAATCCAGATATATTAGAGCGCATGGATAGAGAGTTGCTAGTTAATACGTATTGGCAATCAAACGGATTACTAATGTTTAAACGTGCTAAAAAATACTTTCCTATTATTGAGCCTATTTTAGCAAAATATGGTGTTCCAGATGATTTTAAATATTTGGCAGTTATTGAAAGTGGCTTGACTAATGCTGTTTCTCCAGCAGGTGCAAGAGGTGTATGGCAAATTATGCCTACTACAGGTAGAGAAGAAGGCTTGGAGGTAAATGAAAATGTTGATGAACGTTACAATTTAGAAAAGGCGACTGAGGTTGCTTGCAAGTATTTATTAGGTGCTAAAGAAAACTTGGGTTCTTGGACATTAGCAGCAGCGGCATATAATGCTGGAAATGCGGGTGTTTCAAGACGCTTAAAAGAACAAGGTGTATCTGGGTATTACGATTTACTTTTAGGTGAAGAAACAGGGCGTTATTTGTTTAGGATTGTAGCATTGAAAGAGATTTTATCAAACCCCAAAAAATACGGTTTCAATTTTCGAGATAAAGATTTATATACTAATATTCCAACATATAAAGTAGAGGTAGATACTGCTGTTACTGATTTTACCCAGTTTGCACAAAGGTTCGGAATTAACTATAAAATACTAAAACTTCATAACCCTTGGTTACGCGAGCCACACCTTAATAATAAATCAAGAAAACCCTATTTTGTAGAAATACCTAAAGCAGGGTATTATGGTTTAAACTAAGGTGAGAAACAAATAAATAATATTATCCTCTTCTTTTTTGAGCTCTTACAGAACCACCAGATCCGTAGTGTTGACTAGGGCCAACGGCACGTTTCATATTCTGCTTCATCATTTTAATTTGGTCTGTAAGCATGCCTTGTTTGTCTAGTTTTTGAGCTTCGGTAAGTAGTTTTTGAGCTTCTTGCTTTCTTCGTTTAGAAAAAGCAATACCAGCCAAATTTAGCTTTGCCATGGCTAAGTCATGATCCATTGATAAGCCTAAAGAAATGGCTTTTTTAAAGTATTTTTCGGCTTCATTCATATTATCTTGAGAAACCATGATACCATGTAGGTAGTTGTAATATCCTTGTTGTTTAGTTACTAAAGCAGTTTCTGGATTCTTAATTTTGTTTAGCCATTTTTTAGCACCTTCAAAATCTTGTTTTCGTAATCTTAAAAAAGCTAATAGGATAAATTCATTCTTAAAATACAGAAATATAAAAATTAGAGATAAAAATATAAGTGCAATACCATTTCCAATATAACCTTCTGTAAATTGATAAACAGCAAAGGCAATGATTCCAGCTGCAATGATAAGTTTTATGATTTTATTATACATGATAGTAAAATTTTGAATAGTAAATAGTACGCTTTATGTGTAAAACAAACTACTTTATAGTTTTAAGACTGCAAAGAAAGTAAATTTTTATCAAAATGTGCATATAGATAATTAACAAAATATACGGTTATGCCAAATAAATAGAGGTCTGACATAACTTTTAGAGACTTGATAAATAATTCAAATATTTTTCAAAAAATGATTTGCAAAGTAATAAAGGCTTTGTATATTTGCCCTCGGTTTTAATAGAGCCATCTATTTTAAAAATTACAATTCAGATTTAAAAAAATAAGACAATGCCAAAAAGAACGTTTCAGCCATCAAAAAGAAAGAGAAGGAATAAACATGGTTTCAGAGAAAGAATGGCTTCTGCTAATGGTAGAAAGGTGTTAGCGCGTAGAAGAGCTAAAGGAAGAAAAAAATTATCTGTGTCATCTGAAAATAGACATAAGAAATAATGATTAACAATTGTTGATAATTAAAAGGTGTTACTTAAGTGTAACGCCTTTTTTTGTATCTACTGATTACTATTTTTGCAACACATTAAAGTACAACATATAACCAGTAAAAATGCCAAAAAATCCAAAACTAAAATCGATACTAATTATTGGCTCAGGGCCTATTATAATTGGGCAAGCATGTGAATTTGATTATTCAGGAACTCAGGCCTTACGTTCGCTTAGAGAAGATGGAATTGAAACTATATTAATCAATTCGAATCCTGCAACCATCATGACTGATCCTACAATGGCAGATCATGTATACCTGTTACCATTAAATACAAAATCGATTATAAAAATTTTAAAAGAGCATCCTCAAATTGATGCGGTTTTACCAACTATGGGTGGTCAAACAGCATTGAATTTATGTATTGAGGCTGATGAAAAAGGAATTTGGAAAGATTTTGATGTTGAAATTATTGGCGTTGATATTGATGCTATAAATATAACTGAAGACAGAGAACAGTTTAGAGAGTTGATGCTTAAAATTGGCATTCCAATGGCGCCTCAAGCTACCGCTAATTCTTATTTAAAAGGTAAAGAAATTGCCCAGGAATTTGGATTTCCTTTGATAATTAGAGCATCATATACACTGGGTGGAGCAGGAGCCTCTTTTGTTTATAAAGAAGAAGATTTTGATGAATTATTAACACGTGGATTAGAGGTGTCTCCCATTCATGAAGTTATGATTGATAAGGCTTTAATTGGCTGGAAAGAATATGAATTAGAGCTACTTAGAGATTCAAATGATAATGTTGTAATTATCTGTTCTATTGAAAATATGGATCCGATTGGTATTCATACTGGAGATTCTATTACTGTAGCTCCAGCAATGACTTTGAGTGACAGAACGTATCAAAGAATGCGTGATATGGCAATCCATATGATGCGAAGTATTGGAGATTTTGCTGGTGGATGTAATGTGCAATTTGCCATTTCTCCTGATGAAAATGAAGATATTATCGCTATTGAAATTAACCCTCGTGTATCGCGTTCTTCTGCCTTAGCCAGTAAAGCTACCGGATATCCAATTGCAAAAATTGCTGCTAAATTAGCATTAGGTTATCATTTAGATGAATTAAATAATCAAATTACAAAATCTACATCGGCATTATTTGAGCCTACTTTAGATTATGTTATTGTAAAAATACCCAGATGGAATTTCGACAAATTTGAAGGGTCTGATAGACAACTAGGGCTTCAAATGAAATCTGTTGGAGAGGTTATGGGTATTGGTCGTTCTTTTCAAGAAGCGCTTCATAAAGCAACACAATCTCTTGAAATTAAGCGTAATGGGTTGGGTGCAGATGCAAAAGAAAATAAAAATTACGAACAAGTCATAGAAAAACTCACCTATGCCTCATGGGATAGGGTATTTATTATTTATGATGCCATTGCTATGGGGATTCCTTTAAGTAGAATTCATGAAATCACAAAAATCGACATGTGGTTTTTAAAGCAATATGAAGAATTACATTTTTTGCGACATGAAATTTCGACTTTCACTATAAATACTATTGAAAAGGATTTATTGCTTGAAGCTAAGCAAAAAGGTTATGGAGACAGACAGATAGCACACATGTTGGGTTGTTTAGAAAGTGAAGTGTATAATAGACGTGAAGAGTTAGGTGTAAATCGAGTTTATAAATTGGTTGATACTTGTGCTGCTGAATTTGAGGCAAAAACACCATATTATTATTCCACTTTTGAAAGTGATATGGAAACTGCAGATGGTAATCGTTATGCAGATAATGAAAGTATAGTTTCTGATAAGAAAAAAGTGATCGTTTTAGGTTCTGGACCAAATAGAATCGGTCAAGGTATAGAGTTTGATTATTGTTGTGTTCATGGTGTTTTAGCTGCCGCTGAATGTGGTTATGAAACCATCATGATTAATTGTAATCCTGAAACGGTTTCAACTGATTTTGATACCGCCGATAAATTATATTTTGAACCCGTTTTCTGGGAACATATCTATGATATTATAAAGCATGAAAAACCAGAAGGTGTTATCGTTCAACTTGGCGGGCAAACAGCTTTAAAACTTGCCGAAAAATTAACTAAATATGGTATTAAAATTTTAGGAACTAGTTTTGAGGCTCTTGATTTAGCTGAAGATAGAGGCTTGTTTTCAAACCTTTTAAAAGAAAATAATATACCTTATCCTGAATTTGATATTGCAACCACAGCTGATGAAGCTGCTGCTATTGCCGATGTGTTGGATTTCCCAATTTTAGTGCGACCTTCTTACGTTCTTGGTGGTCAGGGTATGAAAATTGTTATCAATAAAGAAGAGTTAGAAAAGCATGTAGTTGATTTATTAAGCAGAATGCCAGGGAATCAATTATTACTAGACCACTATTTAGACGGCGCTATTGAAGCAGAAGCTGATGCAATTTGCGACGGTGAGGATGTTTACATCATTGGCATTATGGAGCATATTGAACCTTGTGGTATTCACTCAGGAGATAGCAACTCTTTATTACCACCATTTAATCTTGGGCCTTTAGTGATGCAACAAATTATAGATCATACAAAAACTATCGCTTTAGCATTAAAAACAGTCGGTTTAATAAATATTCAGTTTGCTATTAAAGATGATACAGTTTATATTATTGAAGCAAATCCAAGAGCCTCTAGAACAGTACCATTTATAGCTAAAGCTTATGGCGAACCGTATGTAAATTATGCAACCAAAGTGATGCTAGGAGAGAAGAAAGTGAAAGACTTTAATTTCCAACCTAAGTTAGAAGGTTATGCAATTAAGCAACCTGTATTTTCATTTGATAAGTTTCATAATGTCAATAAAAAGCTAGGACCAGAAATGAAGAGTACTGGAGAAAGTATTTTATTTATTGATAGCTTAAAAGATGATGAATTCTACGATTTATATTCAAGACGAAAAATGTATTTGAGTAAATAGAAAAAGCTACTTTAAGCGGTTTTTTTATAATTCTATTTTAACATTCTGTGTTTTAATAAGTTCGATATGCTCTTCAACTTTAAATTCTGAAGTTTTAAATCTAGAAGATCTTGTTCTGGTTTGCTCTTGTCTGGCAATGCTTCTTGCAAAACGTCTAACACTTTGTTCTGTGTCTAGAATTAAACCTGGAATTTTAGCGTTTTTACCATTTTCATCCTTGGCAACCATAGTAAAATATGAAGAATTACAGTGTTTTACTTTGCCGGTTTGAATGTTTTCAGATTCTACACGAACCCCTATAACCATGGATGTTTTACCAGTATAATTAACAGATGCTTTTAGGGTTACTAGCTCACCTACTTCAATCGGATTTAAAAAATCAACTTTATTGACAGATGCGGTTACGCAGTAATTTCTAGAATGTTTTGATGCGCAAGCAAAAGCGATCTGGTCCATTAAATTTAAAATACGCCCACCATGAATTTTACCACTAAAATTCGAGTGTGATGGTAGCATAAGTTCAGTTATTGATACTTGAGAATCTTTGGCGTGTTTAAACATAAGTTATTACCTTAAATTTTAATGATAACTAGTTGAACCCAAAATAACAATATATTTTGCTAAACTTCAAAACAGAATATTATTTTTGATAAGTTGTAAATAATTTTGAATATAAAAGTGATTTCATTAATTTTTATAGGTTCAGTTATTTAATTTATAAATCAAGAAATTAAATTTAAAGTCCTGAAAAAAATTATTCATCTTCTTCAGCACGTTTAATAATGGCTTCAGGAAGGGATTTTTTAGCTTTGGCTCCCATTTTTTTAAGTTTTTCAACACTTGTAATTAGGTTTCCTCTACCTTCAACTAATTTATTCATAGCTGAAGAGTAATCACTTTTGGCTGCATCAATCTTTTTGCCAACACCAGTTAGGTCTGAAACTAAGCCCTCAAATTTATCGTAAAGCGCACCAGCTTGTCGTGCAATCTCTATGGCATTTTGCTGCTGTTTTTCGTTGTTCCACATGCTATCAATGGTACGTAAAGTTGCAAGTAAAGTAGATGGTGTTACAATAACAATATTCTTTTCAAAGGCTCTATTATAGATGGAATTATCTTCATTTACAACTACTGCAAATGCGGGTTCTATAGGGATAAACATAAGTACAAAATCTGGCGATTCAATATCATATAAATCTTGATAATTTTTATCTGAAAGTTGATCTACGTGTTTTCTAATAGAATTAACATGGGCTTTTAGAAACTGTGCTTTGTCATCATCATCTGCATTAACCAATCGCTCATAATCTGTTAAAGATACTTTACTATCAATAATCATTTTTTTACCATCAGGAAGATGCAAAACCACATCAGGTAAAACGCGAGAACCATCGGCTCTTGTAAAACTCTGTTGAACAAAATACTCTCTATCTTTTTCTAAACCAGATTTTTCTAAGACACGTTCTAAAACCAATTCGCCCCAATTTCCTTGCATTTTACTGTCTCCTTTTAAGGCCCTAGTTAAATTGGTAGTTTCCTTTGTCATTTGTTGATTCAAATCCTTTAAACCCAACAATTGCTCTTTTAATGCAGAATGCATGCTAATGCTCTCTTTCTGAGTTAAATCCACTTTTTCTTCAAAGACTTTGATTTTTTCTTGAAGTGGATTTAAAATATTTTTGATATTTTCTTTATTCTGAAGTGTGAATTTTTCAGACTTTTCATCTAGAATTTTAGTGGCTAAAAGTTCAAAATCTTTTCGCAATTGCTCTTGTCGTTCTTCTATTTCAGCATCTCGTTTTACATTTAACTGTTGCAGGTTTTCATATTCTGAATTTCTTCTTGCTAATTCTGTGCTTAAAAATTCCTTTTCTCTTCTAATATCTTCGCGTTCAGCTTCAATTTTAGTCAAATTTTGCTTTAACTCATCAATAGTTAAACCCATTTGATTTTGACGTTCTTCAAGCGTGCTTTGTTCGCTTTTACTTTTAAGTTTAGTGAAAAGCATGCCTAAATAAGCCCCAATAGCTGCGGAAATTAAAATGGCTAGAATGAGAATGAGGTTGTCGTTCATTTATGATTTGTTATTTACTCAAAGGTAATTAATTGTTTAGCTTGTTTTTGTTTAACTATTTATTTTTAATTAACAAGTATACCAAAAAATCAAGATGTTATTTTTGCAAATATTACTTCATATTTTTGACTAAAATAAAAGAATATGGTGTAAATTATTGCAGGAGATATATGATGAATTATTCTATCCACAGAAGTTCTTAAGTGCCACTCTAAACCATGTGGTGTCAAAACATATACTAAAAAGTATATGATAAATAGAGAGATAATTACTTTAAAATCAAATGTTAGACAATATTTATAATCTATTGCAATAGCAGATATTAGTAAAATAATTAAAAGTGAATTTTTATAAATCACTTTTTCTAATAAATAATCGTAAATAGTTGAATATCTGTTGATTTCGGTTAGTTTGTTCAACGAATCAATAGATGTAGCATTTACTAAATCATTAACTGGAGCATAATGAGTTTTAAAATATATTATAAATAGAAGCGGTATTAGAGCACCTAATAAAAAGTATATTATATTTTTTATTTTTTTAATATTGTCAAATGAAAAAAACAGAAAAAAGATAACGAAGAATATGACCCCTTCATTTTTAATCCAACCATTTGTAGCAGCAAAAAAACCTATTAATATTAAAAAAAATAATGACTTGTTTTTATCAAAATGATTTTTTAAAACTATAGGAATGAGTATAAATACACTTAATAAAGTGTCTGAATATTGACTACTTGAAAAATAGTCTAAGAGAATGGAACTTAGAACAACAATAAAAGATATAATGCCTAATGTTTTGAATCTGAATTCAAAAAAAGACGATAATACTAATAATAATAAACAAATGGCAGTAAAGTAGGAAATAAATAATGGAACCATTGGGGAAATAATTCCTAATGATTTCCATATGCTAGCTATAAGTGAAGGCAGCATTAAAGGGTAATCTGGATGAGTCCATATAATGTTATTTGTAAATAAACTAGCAAATTGATCGTTGAAATATAAAAATTTTGCGTGTAAACTCCATATAGCCCATGCGTCCCATCTTCCCCATCGTAAACTATTAAAAAAGAACATGGAAGTAAATAGTACCAGACAAAATAAAATTATTGCCAGTTCGGAATTTAAAAGCTTAAAATTTGTGGAATCAACCTTTTTGAATATAGCAGTGAAATATTTATAGTTCACTATGCAATAAATTATAGGGGTAATTAAAAATAATATTTGATAAAGCGTAAAGTTCATACCAGTAAAAAGAGATAAACTGAATGAGAATGATAGAAACGAAACAGATAAAAATATAGAAATCACTATTTTTAAAAGTTTGTTATTAAATAATTTAAAATTATCTAATAAAATATAAAATGAAAAACACGAAAATAGAATTGCTATTAAAATCATAATTAATTCCTTAAAAGCATTACTTGATAATGTGTATTATCAATTACGTTAATTATTGTATCCTTAATACTGATTTTTTTATTTGAAATAAGCTTTTTGTTTTTTGTTTTGTTATCAAAAACTGCCAAAATGTAACTATCAGCCGGTATGTCTAAAAACTCTTTTTTTATAACAATTTTTGGAGTTAATGCAAATTGAGTTTTATAATATAACGCAACCGATTTAGTGTTAGAAAAGTAATACAATTCATTTGTGTCTAATGATATGTCTTTTATTTTTACAAGAGACTTTTCAAGAAAATCTATATCGTTCTCTTTGGAAAGAGATTTATAATTGTTGTAAATTATATAACTAATTATTATTACAAATATGACAATAATGGTTTTTTTCATTTTAAAAAAAAATATTATACTTTAAAATACAGTAAATAGCCCTAAATCCGTCTTTCCAATTTATTTTTTTTCCTTCAGAGTAAGTTCTACCGTAATAAGAAATTCCGATTTCATAAATTCTAATTTCGGGTATTTTTGATATTTTCGCTGTGATTTCGGGTTCAAAACCAAATCTTTTTTCTTGAAGTTTTATATTTTGAATAATACTTGTATTAAAAAGTTTGTAACAAGTTTCCATGTCTGTAAGATTTAAATTAGTTAACATGTTACTTAAAAAAGTTAGAAACTTATTTCCTATAGTATGCCAAAAAAATAAAACGCGATGAGGATTGTTTCCCATAAATCGGGATCCGTATACTACGTCTGCATATCCTTTTAAAACTGGTTTTATTAAGTCATTATACTCTTCAGGATCATATTCTAAATCGGCGTCTTGAATAATTAGAAAATCTCCTTTGGCGTTTAAAATCCCTTTATGAATAGCTGCTCCTTTACCTTTATTAGCTTCTTGCTCAAAATATTTTATGTCCGATTCTGGATTTTTAATAAGGTACTCTTTAATAATACCTTTTGTGTTATCAGTTGAATTATCGTTTATAATAATTATTTCTTTGCCAATATTATTTGTTAGATTTACTGCTTTTATCTTATTTAATATTAAATGAATTGTTTTTTCTTCATTGTAGACAGGAATTAAAATAGATAGTTTATTAATTGACATGTAATTGTATTAATTTTAAAAGCAATTATCTTGGTTAAAGATGTAAATATATATAAAATAGTGGATTATTTATCCATTATATCTTCAACTAAAACTCTCTGTTTTTCATCAGAAACAATCTGTTATTTTGGAAATAATATTTTGAAGATTCCTTATTCTAGTAAGCTACAATGCTTTAAACCTGTTTTTAAAGTTTTAATATCTTCAATTACTTGTTTAATGTCATCATCGTTTGTACCATCATAAATGCCGCGAATTTGTTTTTCCTTGTCTATTAAAATAAAATTAGGGGTGTGTATAAAATCTTGTAAACCTCCATCACCTTGTTCAACAACTGTGAAATAACTTTTTCGGGCAAGCTCATATATATGTTTTTTGTTTCCTGTAGTAACATTCCATTTACTGTCAATTACACCCTTGTTATTGGCGTATTCGCGAAGTATTGGAATGCTATCCATTTGTGGTGTTACCGAAAGTGATAATAACATAACATCATTATCATTTAAAAACGCCTTTTGAATTTTGGCCATATTATCTGACATAATCGGGCAAATAGTTCCGCAACGGGTAAAAAAGAAGTCGGCAATATAAATTTTGTCTTTATAGTCTTCCTGAGTAATCACTTCTCCATTCTGATTAATAAGATTAAAATCAGAAACCGTATGATATTCACTTTTATTTTGAAGACTTTTATCTACTAACTCAGGATTAAAATTTGAAGGATTATAAATTGGAAGTGGTTTCTTTTCCTCTTTATTACAAGCAGTTACCATGACAAAAACAAAAATGAAAATGAATTGATTTAAACGCATGGCTTAAATAGATTGTTGTTCTGCAATAAATTGTTTGGCTTCATTTATTTCGGGTCTGTCGCTTTTAGAGTTTTTAGTCAGCTCTATAAGTTGCTCAAAGTAGAGTTTAGTTTTTTCATTATTTCCGGACTGTTTTGCTGCAATTGCTGCTCCATAAATTCCATTAAATCTATTTGGATGTCCTTTTAAGTTTACTTCGTAAGCGTCTAAAGCTTCTTTTGGTTTGTTTAAGCTTAGAAGCATGTCACCTAAAAGTTCATCAGCTGGTATTACCTCGCTAGGTGTTACTGGATGTTTAGAAGTCTCGCTTTCCATTTTTGCAGCAAGTTTCATGGATGCTAGCGCATCCTCTTTATTTCCTTTGGCTAGATTTATCCATCCTTGCGCTGCATATATCTGAATTTGAACTTGATTTGCTTTGTAAGTTTTGGTGAAATTGTCTTTAGAGTCTAATAAGCTTTGATGTAAATCTCTTAAGATTTGAAGTTCTTGTTCGGCAGATGCTATGTTGCCAATATGCGAGTAGCCAAGTAATTTACCAAAGTGTAATAGGGCCTTTTCCCAAGAAAATTTCCCCCATGTAAAATCTATTTTTGGTAACTCTAAATTTGCAGCTTCTTCCCAGTTTTTATTTTCTAATGCTACTCTAACAGGTATGGCAGTTAAGGCATAAGCAGAGGCGAAATTATCGTTTGGGAAAACTGTTTTTACAGCTTGCATTTCATTTAATTGTTCCAATGCATTTTTGTTATCTCCCATTTGTAAATAGGCGTACACCAAGTAATCTACAGCATGAATTTCTTGAGTCCATCTGGCTTCTAGATTCACACTTTCAGCATAACAAATAGCTGAAGAGGCAGAGTTAATATTGGTATTTATAGATTCATTCCAAAGTCCAAGTCTCGTAAAAATATGAGATGGCATATGTTGTGCATGTGCAGATGCTGGTGCAATTTCGGCATATCGTCTTGCTGTGTTTAATCCCATTTGGGCTAATTCTGGATAATCATACGAATGAATAATATAATGGGCAATTCCCGGATGGTTAGGTTTTTCCTTAAAGAGATTTTCTAAAAGGGCTCCAGCTTTTTTCTGATTCTTATATGTTTTATCATTTGGATCTGCAGAAGACGTTAGAGCTAAAGCATAAAAAACGGTCGCTTCAGCGTCATCCTTATTACTTAAATAGATGTTTTCCATCTTCTTTGTATATAGCAATTCTCGTGCATTATGGTCTAAGTTTTCCCAATCTGCATAGAATGCTCCTATAGCATCTATATACAGTTGTGCCTTTTCTGTTTTTGGTAAAGATTCGGCTATTTTTAGCAATTGTAACCCTTTTTTTAATTCTGTTTCACTAGGTGGAGCCCATAAATCGTGATAAATACTCATGGTAACTCCCCAATATGCCATGGCACATTCTGGATCCATATCAATTACTTTTACAAAAGCTTTTTCTGCTTCTGCATATTCAAAAGAATGTAATAAAGAAATTGCCAAATCGAATGTTTCTCTTACCTCATAGTTACAATCTATAGAGAAACTAACGTCTCCAAATGGTTCTGTACTACATAGTAATAGTTCTCCTCTTTTTAAGTCTATTGACGCTAAAGCTGGATTTGGTTTTGGTGTTTTGTTTTTACAATTAAAGAATAGCAATAGCCAAAAAACTAAGACAATAAGTTTTAATGATTTCATCAGAATGGATTTTTAATTCGATTAGAAAATCACTGACAAATAGGGAAGACGCTGCTAAAAAATTGATTTTCAATTATCTAAAGGTAATAAAAATTAAGAAACTAAAAGAAATAATACTATTTCTTCATTCGAAAACTCCCCGTTTTCTCATCAAAAGCTATTAAATCCTTTGGGAATAAAGTTCCAAAAGTGCCTTTAGAAATAAGATGACATGGTTCATCTGAAACGACTTCGTTATTAGTCATCACGATTAAATTGTCACATAACTGAATAGCTAAATCTATTTCATGTGATGAAAATAAAATGGTTTTATTGGTTTCTTTAGCTAGTTTCTGAAGTAATTTTAAAATGTAAGCTTTATGATACATATCTAAATGGGTGGTAGGTTCATCTAGAATAATCAATTCGGTATCTTGAGCTAAGGCTCGAGCAATCATTACTTTTTGTAATTGGCCATCACTTAATTCATAACATTTTTTATGTTTTAAAGCAGAAATGTTAGTTTGTTCAAGCGCTGTATTGACTATATCGATATCATTTTTAGATAAGTTACCAACCCAGTTTGTATAAGGTTGCCTTCCTAAAGCAACAAGCTCTAAAACAGATAAATTTTTTGAAGCTAAAGGTTCGGTTAATACCAGACTCATAACTTTGGCCAAATCAAGTGGCGCATATTTTAATAAATCAGTGTTATTAATAAAAACTTGTCCGCTTAATGGGTTTTGAACATTAGTAAGTGTTCTTAAAAGGGTAGATTTACCAATACCATTTGCCCCAATTAGACCTACAAGACTCCCTTTTTTTAGTTCAATATTAATATTTGAAGCAACACTAGTTTTTGCTTTTTTTGAAGTATAACCAATTGATAAATCTTTGGTTTTTAGAATGATATTTCCTTTCTCTTTTATCATTAATAAGTTAATTTATTTCAGTCTTCAGTCAGTTATTTAAAACACCCCTAAAGTCTCCTCAAGGGGACATTACTCATGTGTGATTACTCAATATCACAATTCACATTTCAGTCTGCCATCAGTCTTTCGTCTTCCGTCAATTTTTCAAAATACCATTTTTCGTTTCCTAACTAATAACCAAATTACAACCGGAGCACCTACTAAAGATGTTATGGCATTAATTGGTAGGGTAAAATCACTATTTGGTAATTGTGCAATACTATCACAAATCAGCATCACTATGGCTCCAAATAAAAATACAGCAGGTAATAAAATTTTGTGATTTGAAGTATTAAAAACTTGTCGGGTTAAATGTGGAATAGCCAAACCAATAAAAGCAATAGGTCCTGTAAAGGCAGTAATAGTTCCAGCTAATAAACTTGTAGCTATAATTATTACTAAGCGACTTTGTTTTATGTTTAAGCCTAAACTTTTAGCATAATTCTCGCCTAAAAGTAAGGTGTTTAAAGATTTGATTGCCGCAATGCCGAGAATAATTCCCAACGCATAAATTAAGAATAAAATGCCTAGGTCTTCCCATGATAAATTACCTAAACTACCAAAGCCCCAAAAGATGTATTGTTGCAATTGCTCCGCAGAACCAAAATAGGATAGCACACTAACAATGGCTGCTGTAATACTCGCAAACATAAGGCCAATGATAAGAATTGCCATAGTATCACGAACTTTTAAAGACACCATCAGGACTGCCAGTAAAACTAAAAAACTTCCTAGACTTGCAGCAATAACAACGCCCCATTTTGAGATTAAAAGAGAAGCTAAAACACCTCCAAAAACGCTAGAGCCTAATATAACTACAGCAACACCTAAACTAGCGCCAGAACTGATACCTAAAACAAAAGGGCCTGCCAATGGATTTCTAAATAGTGTTTGCATTAATAAACCTGAAATTCCCAAACCCGAACCAACAATTATAGCAGTTAAGGCTTTTGGTAATCGGTAATTTTGAATAATGTGTTGCCAAGATTCTTGTTCTGTGGGATTTCCAATAAGTCCGCTAAATATATCTTTTAATGGAATGGATACCGAACCCAAACTTATATTCACTAGAAAACACACTATCAAAACGAGGATAAGTGCAAGAAATGAATATTTATAGTTTTTTGACATTAAAATGATTCTGTGATTTTTTTAAGACTCTTCAGGTTTTTAAAACCTGAAGGGTCTGTATTCTCAATTATTTTAATTTTTTAAAGAAGTAAGGTTCGTAATTTTCTAATAGTTCAGGATGGCAAATTTTTGTTATATCTTTTAATACTAAATCGGGTCTTGTCATTCCTAATTCGTAATACAAAACACCTCCAGTTTTACCAGTTGTATTTGTAAATGTGTAAATACTTTTATTTTGAAAGGCTTTAAACATGGTGTGATTTTCATTGCCATTTTTTAAAGCTTCTAAACTTGTATAATTTGAGGGACTCAACCATATATCTGCTTCTTTAGCTTTCACATAAACGGATTCAAAGTTCAACTTCAAACTTCCTGATCCTTTTGTATCGCTCCATAAATAGTTTACATTGGCATCTTTTAATAATTGCGCTTCTGTACTTGTTCCATTTGGTAAATACCAAATATCATTATGCATTGCACCACTCAAAACGGATGGTTTTGTTTTTGCGTTTTGGGCTAATTGTTTCACTTCTAAATAGTCTTTCTCAATTTTATTAAAAATGGAATCTGCTTCTTTTTCTTTGCCATACAAAACTCCGAAAAACTTAATCCATTCCGCTTTAGCTAAAGGAGAATCTTCAACCCAATCGCCATTAAAAATTACAGGAATTCCAGAATTTTTAATAGTTTCTAATGATCGGTTTGCTCCATCAATTCCAAAGCCTACAACAAGGTTCGGGTTAAGCTCTAAAAGCACTTCTGTGTTTAAACCTTCATTCTTACCGAGTTCTCTTATATTTCCGTTTTCAATATGCTGTCTTACACTTTCAGAAGAAATATATTCGGTTCCCGGAAATCCAACTAATGTTTGTTCAACACCTAATAATTCTAAAGCTGGAATATGGGTTGTTGATGTGACTACTATTTTATTGATTGGATTTATAAGGATGCCATCGAATTCATTTTTTAAAAAAGTTGTTTTCATAGCATTTTCTTTGTCTATCAAAACATAACTATATTGTTTTTCAGATTCTGGCCAAGGATTTATTATTTCCAGTATTTTATGTGTTCCTAAATCTTTTACAGAAAAACCTTTTGCATATTTAAGCTCAATATGCGCGTTTTCAATAGGGGTTTTTAATTGCTTTTTGGTTTCGTTTTTACAGTTTAATAAACCTATTGAAATTAATAAAAGTAAAAAAATATGCTTCATAAATGTAATGTCACAATTGTTACGCTTATTTGCTTAATTGATATCTATTTTTGAAAAAAAAATAAGACCATGCGGGACGGTTCAAATTTAACAATATATATAGTAGGTGGCGTTATAATAGCTCATTTTCTTATAGGGTTTATTTATCTTATTTATAAAATGAATAAGAAAAAGTAAAGTTTGTTTATCTACTTCTATTTAAAACATCTATTTTTGCAGCGAATTTTGGTTCTTGTTCAATTTTAATTGAACGGATTAAAAGGGAATCTGGTGCAATGATTTACGATTGCAGATTTACGATTTTGGTGAGTAATAATTCAAAATTCGTAATTCGTATATCGTAATTCGTTAAATCCAGAACTGTTCCCGCAACTGTAAGCTATAAAGCTTCATGTTCAACTTCAATGTCACTGTTCCAATACATCGGGATGGGAAGACCAACATGAAGACGCAAGTCAGGAGACCTGCCATTTTCAAAACAAATAAGTTAAACTTTCGGGATAAAAGTTTGAGTATGGTTAACACCTTACCATTCCGAGTAATTATTCATTAAAATGAAAAAAGCAAGTATTTTTGGTATACTATCTATTGGTATATCTATGTTTAGTTTTGCCCAACAGCAGCAGGACTCAACACAATCCCGATGGCTATCGGGAGAGCAACTTGTTGAAGTTGTAATCTCAGATTCACGATTCAAATTAAAACGTGAGAATTCAGGTAAAACGGTTATTAAAATTTCACAACAAGAGATTGAACGAAACCAGGGTAGAACGGTTTCAGAATTAATTAATACCAAAAGTGGTATTGAAATTAATGGAAGCAGAAGTGTTGAAGGTCAGAATTTAGGAACCTTCGTTAGAGGCGGAAATAACAGACAAGTTTTAGTGCTTATTGACGGTGTTCAAATAAACGATCCATCAATTGTAGCCAACGATTTTGATTTACGATTATTAAATTTAAATACTATTGAATCTATTGAAATTATAAAAGGCGCTTCAAGTACACTTTATGGTAATGCCGCTGCTACAGCAGTGATTAGTATCACCACTAAAAAGTCGTCTAAAAAAGAAATTTCAGGTAGTTTTTTAAGCGTTGTTGGCACGAATCAAACTCAAGATGATTTGAATTATAATGGCTCAAGTTTTACTAATAATGTGTCTGTGAATGGTACTGTGAATAGGTTTACCTATTTAGCGAGTTTTGGTAATCGCTTTGTCGATGGATTATCGGCAGCAAAGTCTGATACTCCAGAGAAAGATCCTTTTTCCAGGTATAATACGAATTTGAAATTGGGTTATGAAGTGTCTGATAATTTTGAAATAACTGCTTATGCCAGCTATGATAAATTTAAAACTGACATTGATGGATCTCCTCCACCAACTTATGCTTTTGTCGATACTGAATACGAATATGTGTCCCAACAAAAAAGAGTAGGTGTGTCACCAAAATTAACTTATGAAAATGGAAGTTTTCAAGTAAATGCTGCTTATACTAAGATTGATAGAGAAACCATTTCAGATTTTGGCTCTGTTAATGAAGCTGATAGTTACGTGATTGATGCTTTTAATAAATATGTTTTTGATGACACCTTTTACACTATTGTTGGTTTAAATTATGGTGATTATAATAGTTTATTTGTCGAAGAAGAGAGCTTTACAAATACAGACCCTTATTTAAATGTGGTTTATGTTTCTGATTTTGGATTGAATATAAATGCTGGAGGTAGATTAAACAATCATAGTGAGTATGGTTCTTATTTTGTATATAGTCTAAATCCGTCGTATAGTATTAAATCAAATTATGGATCCTATAAAATTTTTGGTTCTTATGCGACTTCGTTTATTGCGCCTAATTTATCGCAGTTATTTGGTTTTTTTGGAGCTAACCCTGATTTAAGACCAGAAGAAAATAAAACTTTAGAGGCTGGTTTTGAATTTAATGATGGAAAGGGGTTTCGTGCTAGTACTGTGTTTTTTAATAGAAAAGAAGAGAACACAATTATTTATACAACTGCTTATGAAAATGCGATAACTAATGCTACAGTTCAAGGTTCTGAATTTGAATTTGAAACTAGTTTTATTAAAAATTTAGATTTTAGTGTAAATCTTACATATTTAGAAGTTAAAGATGGTGAACGATTGCGTGTACCAAATTATAAAGCAAACGCAAGTTTAGGATATGATTTTTCTAAAACGACTTATGCATCCTTGAATTACCAGTTTGTTGGGAGTAGAACAGATACTAATTTTTCAACCTTTTTAAATGAAGAATTAAGTTCGTATTCATTAATCGATTTATATTTTAGTCATAAAATAATTAAGAATAAGTTGACCCTTTTTGCAAATGTGACTAACGTATTAAATGAAGATTATTTTGAAATTTTAGGCTATACTACAAAAGGAAGAAATGTGAGTTTTGGATTAAATTTGAATTTATAAAAAGTAAAAAAGGAAATATAAAAGGTCGTTTCAATTTATATTGAAGTGACCTTTTTTATGGAATTAAATCGCAATACTAAACACCATGTTTTTCTGCGTTACAAACTGAATTATCGGATTTAATCGATAATCATACCACCTTCAAGTGGATTAAAATCATTACTATCCATTAATAATTTAAAAGTCTTAGTAGATTTTGATTTAATTTCTGAAGCTCTACTAGTTGAGTTTTCAATATCAGCTAAAGCTAATGCAAGCATGGGCTCATCTACATCACCTAAAACACCGAAATTTAGAGGTCTTTCTTCATATTCAAATCCAATAGAAGGTGTTAAACCTGAGCCTGGTACAGTAATATCATTTTTATTTACCCCATTTGCAATTAAAGGCTGCATTGCATAGGTGTGGTTTGGGTTAGCGCCTGATCTTTCAAAATCTGGTGAATCATAAATTGTTCTTGATGCTTGCGTTTTTCCTGTCGTATTGGTTCCTATTTGTATAATTTCAATATATGGTGATAATCCATTTATTAAACCTTCACTTGCGGAAGCAGATTGTCCTGTGGTTAGAACGTACAATTTGTCTAATCCCAAACTATTAATTGATGTTCCATTATCTAATTTATTAGTAAAATTATAATCTGTATTGTTACTCTGTAAAGTGCTATTATATATGAGTTTTTGGAAAAGCTCTCCTGTATATTGTCCAGTAATCATACTCGCCAAAAAAGTTTCAACATTTACTCTTCCTCCTGGATTATATCTTAAATCTAAAACTAGATGTTGAATATTATTAGATTTGAAATCACCAAAAATAGCATTTAATTCATTTTCTGAACCTGCGGTGAATCCGTTGTACATTAAATAGCCAACATTTTCTCCTCCAACATTAATAATTTCTGTCTTGAAAACTGGATTTTCGCTGTACTGAGCTTTGCTTACAGTGATGTTTTCGTTGGTAGGGTCTATGCTATCGTCGGTTGTTTCTAATGTGCCTTTGTCGTTGTAAAATCCAAGATTTAGTGTGTAGGTATCTTGATTGGTTAAGGATCTGAAATTATTTTCGGTTAATATTACACCATCAATAGCATAAAAAATATCGCCACGTTTTAAACCTTTATTATCTGCTGGACTGTTAGGTAGAACCAATCGGATTACTCCAAAACCTTCAGTAGAACTATTAGGGGCGGAATATAGGCTAAGCTCCATACCGCTTGTATTTGTATTGCCTTGAAATAATTGTTCTAAAGCTAAATAATCACTAACCATCCAACTGAACCTGTCTAAGGTTTCTGGTTGATATATTAAACTTTCAAATAAATCAAAGGGCGAAGTAAAGTCGTTTAAATAAGAAGCATACTCACTATCACTAGAAAAACGATTGTTTGCTAAATCTGGTACATCGTCTTTATATAGATAAAAAAGATTCATGCCTTTCCAAACAAAATCATTTATTTCATTTGCGGTAACACCAATATCATCATTATCTTCAAAACAACTTACAGTACTTAGTGAAAATATAAATAGTAGGATTAGGGCTTTATAATTTTGCATAGCTTTTTCAGTATCAAGTTTAGTCCTTAAAACCCTAAATTTACTTACATTATTGTATAATACCAATTATCATTGAAAATAAACTTTATAATTCGTTTCTATCCCGTTCACATTTCAATATAAAATAAAACCGTAACTAGGGCTATGCTTTGATTTTCTATTTTATTTGAATGTGATATAATTCAAATTATTTATAGCTAATTTTAAATGATAATTGGTATGATAAAAAATAAATACTTGAAATTTCGTTGAATGTAGGTCTATGTCTTTTATAAATGATGATATAAGTGTTTTGCAGTAAATTAGCAGATATGCCCGCGTAAGGATTGCAGTGGAAAGCCCACAGCTGACCGATAGGGAAGCGAGGACTTGTAACCCTTCGGCTCCGCTCAGGATAAACTGCAAGCCCGACCCGATAGGGTTACGCCATTAAAATTATTTTTTTTATTTGTAATGTAACAAAACAAATACTGTGTCGTCGTAATATCAAATAGCCTTAACTAAGCTAATTTAATTAAAACCCAACCAATTAAGTTTCCCCTTTTGGGAAATCGAAGGTTCAACGAGACATTAACTTTAAATTAATATTAGGAGTTAAATGTCTGAATAGACAATGGGGCTTAAACCAAACCAAAATGACTCAAACGGAGTTTTTAAATATTGTAATGCCTTTTAAGGATAAAGTATTTCGGTTAGCAAAACGACTGCTAGTATCTAGAGAAGAGGCTGAAGATGCAACACAGGAAGTTCTGCTAAAATTGTGGAATAATAAACTTAAAATTGCTGAGTATAAAAATGTAGAGGCTTTTTCGATGACTATGACAAAGAATTATTGTTTTGATAAGTTAAAATCTAAACAGTCGCAAAATTTGAAAATTGTACATAGTAATTATGAAGAGAAAAATACACCATTACAAAAGCAAGTTGAATTAAATGATAGTGTAAGTTGGGTTGCAAAAATTATTGAAGATTTACCAGAACAACAAAAAATGATAATTCAATTAAGAGATATAGAAGATTATGATTTTGATGAGATTGCAAAAATGCTGGATATGAATAATACAGCGGTACGTGTAGCTTTATCGAGAGCAAGAAAAACAATAAGAGAAAAATTAACAAACACACACAATTATGGTGTTAAATAATATAGAAAAATTACTAGAAAAGTACGAGAACGGTGAAACATCGCTTAAAGAAGAGCAGCAGTTAAAACACTATTTTACACAAGGAACTGTAGCGCCGCATTTAGAAATGTACAAGCCTATGTTTGCGTATTTTTTGGTAAACAAGCAAGAACGATTTACTAAAGACGTTCCATTGACCTCGATAATTAAAAGGGGAAAACGTAATTTTAATTACAAATGGATTTCTGTCGCAGCAGTAGCGGTTCTTATGTTAGGGTTTTATTTTGGTAAATCATTAATTATTGATGATTTAGGCACTTATGATGATCCGCAACTAGCCTTTAATGATTTTTCAAAATCTATGGAAATGATTTCTGTGAAATTCAATAAGGGTGCTTCAACGGTTAGTTATCTAAATGAAGTGAATAAAGGTGCTTCAACTTTAGGATATCTTAACGAAATTGAAAATGCAACAAGTATAATTTTTAAAAACTAAATAAATAGAATTAATGAACACAAATAAATTAAAAACAAGAACGATGAAAAATAAATTAATAGTATTAGTAATGGTCATTATGTTATTACCATTAACAGGAATGGCACAGAAGAATATTTTTGAAAAGTATAGTGACGACCCTGATGTTACTTACGTATCTATAAAGCCCAAAATGTTTCAGATGATTGCTAAAATGGGTATTAATATTGAAGATGCTGAAGCAAAAGCATACATGGATATGGTGAAAAGCATCACCAGTTTTAAAACTATTGTTACCGATAATAAAACCATTTCAGCTGATATTTCTAAATGGGTAAAATCCCGTTCTGGAGGCTTAGAAGAGTTAATGGAAGTTAAAGATGATGGTACTGAGGTGAAGTTTTATGTGAAAGAAGGTAAAGATGCAGACCATGTTAAAGAGCTTTTAATCTATGTAAATGGTATTGACAAAGTAATGGATGAAAAGATTGAAATTAACGGTAAGGAACGAAAAATTGAAACTGTTGTAGTATCACTAACAGGGGATATAAATCTTAACGAAATTTCTAAACTTACTGATAAAATGAACATACCAGGTGGTAGTCATTTAGAAAAGAAGAATTAAACCTAAACATCAATCATGCAACGAGCAATCAAATATTTAGCATACGCATTATTAACCGCAGTTATTTTTACTAGCTGCGGTGATAATGTTAGTTTACAACGCTATTACGTAGATAACCAGGAATCTAAGAACTTTATATCTCAAGACTTACCGCTTTCACTTATTGAAATTGATAAATCTAATTTTACTGAGGCCCAAGAAGAAGCTTATAATTCAGTAGATAAATTGAATTTTTTAGGATATAAGATTAATGAAACTGACATTGAAACTTATAAAGCAGAATTAGCAAAGGTAAAAACCATTTTAAGTGATAGTAAATATAATGACTTAATGGAGTTTAGCGATAAAGGGAACAAGATATATGTAAAGTATATTGGTAATGATGAAGCAGCAGATGAGGTAGTCGTTTTTGGAAGCGCAAAAGATATGGGGTTTGGTATTGTTAGAATTTTAGGCGATGATATGAATCCAGACAAAATGGTTACTTTAATAAGTGCATTGCAAAATGCAAATATTGAAGAAGGTCAAATAGAAAATATTATGAATTTCTTTAAATAAATTATTTAAGTGCATGACGAAAATTTATTTTGAGAAATAAACTACTCGTCATTTTCAGGATAACAAAGACCTCACAGGTTTTCAAAACCTGTGAGGTCTTCGTAACGAAAAAACCGTAATATGCTATATGTGTGCAGTTAATAGTTCTATTCTAGATTTTTGTCATGTACTAAAATAATTTATAGTAAAATTGTGTTAATGTAAAAAAGAGGCTGTATGAAAAGTTTTTCGAGTTGTCAGTTTGAGCGCAGTCGAAAACGTTATAATCTTGATTTCCAATGCATTTCGACTGCGCTCAATGTGACAATTTACTCCAAAATTGACTTTTCAGACAGCCTCTCTTTTAATGTCAATTTTGGAGTATATGAGTTTCCTAAAAGGAAGCTTTTTTATTTTGATTCGTTTTGTTCTTGAGTGGTCTCTTCTGGTTTAAACTTAGAATAAAAAATATTAATAACAATAGTAAAAAATACAATAGTAAGTACGGTTAAAACAACAAAATTCTCTAGGACTTTTAGTATTCCAAAAATAAAAATACCAGCGGCCATAAGTCCGGTAAGCACTAAAGATTGTTTGTCATTTAACATAAATATGTTTTAAATTCCTGTATAATTACTAGGAGTAATACGTTTTAATTCTTCTTTTATTGTGTTTGAGACTTCTAATGTATCAATAAAACTGGAAATGGAGTCTTTATTTATTTTAGAATTAGTTCTAGTTAAACCTTTTAAAGCTTCATAAGGGTTTGGATAGCCTTCCCGACGTAAAATGGTTTGAATAGCCTCGGCAACAACAGCCCAATTGTTTTCTAAATCTTCAGCAAATTTACGTTCGTTCAATAATAATTTGTCTAAACCTTTTAAAGTAGATTTAAAACCAATTAGTGTATGGCCAAAAGGCACACCTACATTACGTAAAACCGTACTATCAGTCAAATCACGCTGTAATCTTGAAACTGGGAGTTTAGCAGAAAGGTGTTCAAAAATAGCGTTAGCAATACCTAAGTTTCCTTCAGAGTTTTCAAAATCTATAGGGTTTACTTTATGTGGCATTGCAGAACTACCAACTTCACCAGCTTTAATTTTTTGTTTGAAATAGTCCATAGAAACATAAGTCCAAATATCTCTATCTAAATCAAGAATAATGGTGTTAATACGCTTTAAAGTATCAAACAAAGCCGCTAGGTGGTCGTAGTGTTCAATCTGTGTTGTTGGGAATGAATGTTGTAATCCTAATTTCTCTTGAACAAATTTCCCACCAAAAGCTTTCCAATCAATGTTTGGATATGCCACGTGGTGTGCATTAAAGTTACCTGTAGCTCCACCAAATTTTGCAGCACTTGGTATATCGTTTAATAAATTAAATTGTTCTTCTAAACGCACCACAAAAACTTCAATTTCTTTACCAAGCCGAGTAGGTGATGCAGGTTGCCCATGTGTTCTAGCCAACATAGGAATGTCTGCCCAATCTTTTGATAAAGTTTTTAGCTTCTCTAAAACTATAAAATATTCAGGAACATAAACATGGTTCATGGCTTCCTTAATACTTAAAGGAATAGCTGTATTGTTAATATCTTGAGAGGTTAATCCAAAGTGAATAAACTCTTTGTATTCAGATAAACCTAAAGCATCAAATTGATCTTTAATAAAGTATTCAACCGCTTTAACATCATGATTGGTAACACTTTCAATTTTTTTAATAGCTAAGGCATCATCAGAAGAAAAATCATTATAAATAGCTCTTAAGCTATCAAAAATGGCACTATCAACAGATTGAAGTTGCGGTAATGGAATTTCGCAAAGCGCAATAAAATATTCTATTTCAACTAAAACACGGTATTTTATTAAAGCTTCCTCAGAAAAATATGGCGCCAACTCGTTAACTTTATTTCTATATCGTCCATCAATAGGTGAGATCGCATTTAAAGGTGAAAGTGACATATATAGTTGATTTTTTGTCCCGATAATTATCGGGATGGCAAAGATAGTTTTTTTGTATGGAAGTTGTAAAGAATTGAATCCGAAGTTTAATGAAAAAATTACACCTTTCAACAATAAATAGTATATTTATAAAAAACTGTAATATGAAATTAGTATCATTTTTATTCATTTTTATAATTTCCCAAACCATAACGGCTCAATTTTATAAAAAAGCCGAACCATTTACACATACGTATTCTATTGTAGCAAGAGATTCAGTAACCGGAGATATGGCCGTTGCTGTACAAAGTCATTGGTTTAGTGTGGGTAGTGTAGTTACTTATGGTAAAGCTGGTGTTGGTGTTGTGGCCACACAATCTTTGGTTAACCCAAGTTATGGCCCAAAGGGATTAACGTTAATGGAACAAGGTTTGTCTCCAGAACAAGCTTTAAATGCCCTATTGCAAAACGATGCAGGTGAAATGTTTAGGCAAGTTGCTTTTTTAAATAATGATGGCGCCGTTGCAACCCATACAGGAAGAAAGTGTATTGACGAAGCTGGACATAGGCAAGGTGAAAATTTTTCTGTTCAGGCAAATATGATGTTAAATAACACCGTTTGGGATGCCATGGCTATTGCTTTTGAATCTGCTAAAGGTGATTTAAGCCAACGCGTATTGGCGGCATTAAAGGCAGCTGAAAACGAAAAAGGTGATATTCGAGGTAAACAATCGGCTGCTATTTTAATAGTAAAAGGTGAGGCAACTGGAAATTCTTGGGAAGATGTGGTGATGGATCTTCGAGTTGAAGACCATGAAAATCCAATACAAGAATTGGAACGATTAATTAAAATTCATAAGGCCTATGATTTTATGAATAAAGGTGATTTAGCTATGGAAGTTGGTGATACAAAAGAGGCTGAAAATTTGTATTTAGAGGCACAAAAACTATTTCCAGATAATTTAGAAATGAAATATTGGTACGCCATTAATTTATTAAATAATAAAGATTTTAATAAAGCTTTTCCAATTCTGAAAACCATATTTAATAAAGATAAAAACTGGAAAACACTCACAAAACGCTTAGTAAAAAGTGGCTTACTTACTATTGCTGAAAAAAAATTAGCAGAAGTTATGCAGTTATAAATTACACTTTATTTTTCTTTATTTTTTTTAATGTTCGTTTAGCTCTAACCTTAAACCCAGCACTTTGTGTTGGAAAGTCCTGTTCCAAGATTAAAGCAAGTTCTGTATGTATCCAACTGTTATCTTTTCCAAAAAGATAAAGCGTTTCCATGGAGTAAGCTTTTGGGGCTACTTTATGGTCGCTAATTAGCCAATCGAAACAGGCTTCAACTATTAATTCTCTGTGAATTGGAGTAAGTGTTTTTTGTAAGGTATTTGGTTTTTTTGAATAATAATCATGGGCTATAAACTCACAAACTTTAGCAACAGGACGAACTGCAGAATCAAATCGAATTTTTTTCAAGTTGTTTGTAAATGTATTTAAATAAGGTATAATGGCATAAAGATATTCTGCGCAAACAAACTCAAAAACCCATGCTGCTTTACAAGAGACTTTATCATCTACCATAAATAAAATATCCATAAGTTTAGGGAACAAACTCATGTCTTCTAAAACCATATTAGCATACTTCAAACGGTTTTCGCGTAAAGCAGTTATGTAACTTAATTCTTTATAGAATTCTTCTAAACTCATAGGATATTTTACTACTTTTAAATTTCTAAAATATTTATGAAATATATAATTTTCAAACCATGAAAATAGTAAAAAAGATCGTGTTGTTTTTATTTGTTGTGTTTTTAATTGCTCAATTTTTTGGTCCGGAGAAAAATCAAGGAGACTTGGTTTCGATTGACTATTTTTTAAAGGAAACGAATCCTCCTGAAGATGTGAAAATTATTTTAACAAAAACATGTATTGATTGTCACAGTGATGTTACACAATACCCTTGGTATAATAATATAACTCCAGTAAATTTCTGGCTAGCTGCACATGTAAAAGATGGAAAAAAACATTTTAACTTATCTAACTGGGAGGGAAATTCTATAAAAAGAAAAGATCATAAGTTTGAAGAACTTTTAGAAATGATTGAAGAAAAAGAAATGCCTTTAAATTCTTATACTTGGACTCATGATGAAGCAAAACTTACTGATGAACAAAGAAAGGCTGTTATTGTTTGGGCAAAATTAGTACGATTAAAATATGGTTTAGAACCGAAGCCTGAGTAATGCCCCATCCTATCCTTCCCCGAAGGGGAAGCGAAAGCAGTTCCTAAAATTAATCCTGAATAAAACTATTCTTGGTAAATTTTAGTAGAGACTTTTAATCAGAAAGAAATTAATAGAAAATTCGTGAATACGTGGCGTCAAAAAATTTACTAATCATCGGTTTTGTATGGCCAGAACCCAAAAGTTCTGCCGCTGGTAGTAGAATGATGCAATTAATTGAGGTATTTAAATCAGAAAAGCATCAAATTACATTTGCAAGTCCTTGTGCTAAAACAGACAATGCTTTTAATCTTGAAAGTATTGACATTTCTCAAGTTTCTATTGAATTAAATAATTCATCTTTTGATATTTTTATTAAAAAACTTAACCCAGATGTGGTTTTGTTTGATCGTTTTATGATGGAAGAGCAATTCGGATGGCGCGTTGCAGAACAATGCCCCGATGCATTAAGGATTTTAGATACTGAAGATTTACATGGTTTAAGAAAAGGCAGACAACAAGCTTTTAAGGATAAAAAACCGTTTGAAGTATCTTATTTATTTAACGATATCGCAAAGCGAGAAATAGCCAGTATCTTTAGAAGCGATTTGAGTTTGATTATTTCTGAAGCTGAAATGGATATTTTGAAACATCAGTTTAAAGTTGATGAATCCTTGTTGTTGTATTTGCCTTTTATGCTGGATTCTATTTCAGAAGAAGACATTAAAGTACTTCCAAAGTTTGAAAACAGAAATCATTTTATAACCATTGGGAACTTTTTACATGAACCTAATTATAATGCAGTTCTAAATTTAAAAGAAACTATTTGGCCATTAATCAAGGCTACATTAACAAAGGCAGAATTACATATTTATGGTGCTTATGCTTCACAAAAAGTCAATCAACTTCATAACGATAAAGAAGGTTTTTTAATAAAAGGTTTCGCTCAAGATGTGAATGAAGTTATGCAACATGCTAAAGTATGTTTAGCACCCATTAGATTTGGGGCTGGTTTAAAAGGAAAGCTGATTGATGCCATGAAAAATGGAACACCTTGTGTAACAACAAGTATTGGCGCAGAAGGCATGTTTGGTAATTTAGATGCTAATGGTTTTGTTGAAGATAATCCAAAGCTATTTTCAAACAAAGCTATGGAGTTATTTCAAAATGAAACGCTATGGAAATCAAAACAAGAAAATGGATTTGAAATTATTAATGAACGTTTTGATAGAAAAGTGCATCAAGAAAAATTTTTAAAGACAATTGCTGAAACGACTCAACAACTCAATCAACACCGACTTAACAACTTTACGGGTCAAATGCTTCAACACCACACGTTACAAAGCACTAAGTTTATGAGTAAATGGATTGAAGAGAAAAATTCAAATGCAAGATAAAGATATCCTTAAAATAGTATATTTATGGATAAAATTAATTCTTATCTATTATGAAATCTTTTTTTAAAACCCTCTTATCCGTTGTTTTTACTTGTTTTGTTTCAAATTTAGCTTCTGCGCAATTTTCTGAAAAACAAGTTGATTCCATTGTAAACTATGCTTTAAGTAAGTTTAATGTTGCAGGGTGTGCTATTTCAATTGTAAAAGATGGAGACGTTATTTATAGTAAAGGATTTGGTGTAAAATCAGCAAGCACAAAAAGTCTAGTAAATAAACATACTAATTTTGCAATAGCTTCTAACAGTAAAGCATTTACAACTGCTGCTTTATCTATTTTGGTTGAGGATGAGAAATTAAAATGGGACGATAAGGTTAGAGATTATATTCCAGAGTTTAAAATGTACAATCCGTACGTAACTGAAAATTTTAATATTCAAGATTTATTAACACATCGAAGTGGTTTAGGCTTAGGAGTTGGAGACCTTATGTTTTTTCCAGACGGCTCAGATTTTACAATAGATGATTTATTATCAAGTTTCCAACATTTTAAACCTGTTTCAGCATTTAGAACAAAGTTTGATTATGATAACTTATTATACTTAGTAGCCGGTGAAGTTATAGCCAGAGTTTCTGGAATGTCATGGGAAGATTTTATTGAAAAGCGAATTTTTCAGCCTTTAAATATGGATAATTCGTATGCTTCTTTAGATAGAATGAAAGATAAAAGTAACTTGGCAAGACCACATGATTCAAATTCAGGAACACTAAAAGTACTGCCAGATTATCAAGAAATGATTAATGGAGCTGCAGGCGGTATTTATGCAAATGTTGATGATATTTCAAATTGGATGATGATGCATTTAAATAACGGAAAATATGGTGATAGTCTAAAACAACAGCTATTTACTCAAAAAGCCCAACGGGAAATGTGGAAAATACATACGGTAACAAATGTTAATCGAAACCCACGTTATAATTCCCATTTTGCAGGTTATGGTTTGGGTTGGTATCTATCTGATATCAAAGGAAATATGAGCGTTTCACATACAGGTGGATTACCAGGAATGTTATCAAAAACGATAATGATTCCAGATATTAACTTAGGGGTTGTTATTTTAACAAACACAAGTGATGATGGTGGTGGTGTATTCGGAGCGGTATCAAATACCATAGTTGATAGTTATTTAGGTTTGGATGATTTTGGGTGGATTGATAAATATGCCGTCTATTTTAAAAATAAAAAAGAGGAAGGAGATACTGTTACAAAAGAAGTTTGGGAAGTTGTTAAAAATAATGAAAAATCTAAGCTAGACCTTACTAATTATCTGGGTATTTATAAAGATAATTGGTTTGGTAAGGTTGAAGTTTTTATGAATGGGGATAAATTGTGGATGAAGTCATATAAATCGCCTAAACTTAATGGAGAAATGTTTTTTTATAAAGCGAATACATTCGCAGTTAAATGGGAATATCAAGATATGAATGCTGATGCTTTTGCAATGTTTTCTTTAGATGAAGAAGGTAAAGCACAAAGTGTGAAAATGAAAGGGATATCTCCTAACATAGATTTTAGTTTTGATTTCCATGATTTAGATTTAAAACGAGTTGATTAAAGCAAATAATTATCTATAACGATTTTCATGCCTGTAGTAGCCTTTTCAGCAATTACAGTTAAATTTTCTTTACTCTCAATATTCGGTTTTGGGTCAATAAAATATGTTGACGTATTTTGCGGTACATAATGCATTAAACTAGCAGCAGGATATACTTGCATAGACGTTCCAATAATAACAAGAACATCTGCGGTTGCACAAATTTCAACAGCTTTTTCAATCATAGGAACATCTTCTCCAAACCAAACAATATGTGGGCGTAATTGATATCCTTTTTCGCATACATCACCTAAAACTAAATCTGTTTTCCACTCTTGGATATCATTTTTATCATAAACACTTCTAACTTTTAATAATTCTCCATGTAAATGAATAACGTTTGTACTTCCTGCACGTTCATGTAAATCATCTACATTTTGAGTAATAATACTTACTGTAAAATCACTTTCTAAATAAACTAAATCAACATGGGCACTATTAGGCTTAACATCAAAAAGTTGCTTTCTGCGTTGATTATAAAAATCTAGAACCAATTCTGGGTTTGCAGCAAAACCTTCAGGAGTAGCAACTTCCATAACATCATGTCCTTCCCATAAGCCATCGGCATCTCTAAAGGTTTTAATCCCACTTTCGGCACTCATGCCAGCTCCGGTAAGAATAACTAGATGTTTCTTCATTTTATAAATATACTAACTTTTACGTCATTTCGAATCACACTTTTGTGTGACGTGGTAATCTTTTAATAGAACTCAGATTAAAAGAATATCACGTCACTTTGTTCGTCGTAATGACAATCCGTATTTTTGATATATGATTGATATAAAACTTCTCGAACATTTGGAAGGCTATTTAACAGAATCTCGTAAAGCACGTTTTGATGCTGTTTTATCGCAACGCACCAAACATTTTACAGTAGCTACAGAAGATGTGTATCAGCTTCATAATACAAGTGCCGTAATGCGAAGTTGTGATGTGTTTGGTATTCAAGAAATAAATATTATTGAAGAGCAAAACTCTAAAAGTATTGATAGGGAAATAGCTATGGGAGCTCAAAAGTGGGTGGATTTGAATCGATATCAAACGGTAAATAATTGTATTTCAGATTTAAAACAAAAGGGTTATCAAATTGTGGCTACAACACCGCATACTAATGATTGGGAATTACATGATTTTGATGTGACCAAAAAATCATGCTTTTTCTTTGGAAGAGAGACTGAAGGTTTATCTCAAGAGGTTTTAGATCAAGCGGATTGTTATTTAAAAATTCAAATGGCAGGTTTTACAGAGAGTTTAAATATATCTGTCTCTGCAGCAATTATTTTGCAGCATGTAACAACCAAACTAAAACAAACGGAGATTAATTGGCAATTATCAGCGGACGATATGCTTGAAAAACGTATGGACTGGTGTAAAAAAACGATTAAAAGTTATGATGAAATTGTTGAGCGTTTTTATAATAGATGATGCTTTTTAATTTTTAAATAGTTATCAAGAGTTTTAAAGGGTAGTGCTATTTATAAGCTAAAAATATTTCTGGCGGATATGTACCGCGTTAGGGATTGAAGTGGAAAGCCCACAGTACAACTCGATAGAGGTGGACGAGGACTTGTAGCGGAAAGCCCGACGCATTTTTGACATTAAAGGCAAAATTGGGTAACGCCAAAATTAAATTTTCCGACTTCGTCCGCGACTTAGCAGCTTGTATTCTTCATAACATTCGCTAATGGCATCTAATATTTGAAGATCGTTTGCTGTTCGTATAAAGCCTTTGGAGTAATTACATTGGCTTACAATTTCATCTAAATCTACACGTTCCACTTGCAATAAAACGGTAAGCATCTCACGATCAAAACGAGAGGCTAATAAATTTCTAATTTCATCATCTTCCTTCATCTTCTTAAGCTTACGTAGTTCATTAGGTTTTTTACCAAACATGCGATGTAAAAAATCTGCTGGATTAAATATAGAACCTATGACTCTGGTTAAGCCTGATTTTTTACTTGCTTCATAACCCGTGCCTTGTAAACCTGAAATACTATAACGGTAATTCGTGTTAATATCTGGTACTTGTTTAATATCTACTTCTAAATAACCAGTAAGTTTTAATTGGTTTACAACTACTTCTTCTAGCGCTAATGCTAACTCCGTTAATTCTATATTAGCACTACCAAACTTTAGCCAGTCATTTGTAACACGAACTTTTATTGATTTAAAACCCAAATATGAAAAGTGAAGTGTATCGTTAACTTTAGCAGAAATTTTAAATTCACCTTTATTGTTAGTAGTAGTACCAATTACTTGGTTAAGGTTAACAATATTTACACTTTCAAGAACAGAATCATCGGCCGAATTAATTACAACACCCAATACTTTATCAGCCTCTTGTGCTATACAAATAGCAGATACTAAAAGAAAGGTAAAAAATAAGATGTAATTTTTCATAGGTTTAAGTTCAATATCAAAAGTACTAAACAAAATGGCAAAAAATACTTTAATGTTTTATTTTGACTTAAAATTAACAAACCTGCCTGCCGGTAGGCAGGAAAGTTTAAACAAAACTACAAATTAAAAGGTTGTATTTATAGTTTGATTTTTATATCATCTTCTTGAACGTCTAGGTCTAGAACTTCCAAAATCACTAGATTCTGAACGTCTTGGTGGTTTTGAATCACCATCGCTTCTGCGTCTGTCGCTTCGGCTTCCAGAAGAAGCACCTTTTCTGTCATCACGTCTTCCTCTGCCACGTCTATCGTCACGTCTTCCTCCGCCGTCACGTCTTCCGCCACTGCTGCTTCTATCGCTACGTCTGCCACCACCACGGTTTTCAGACACTTCAACATTTACAAAACGCCCTTCGTATTTAAAGTCGGTAAAATGTGCTAGTACTTTCTCTTTTGCTTCATTCTCGGTATTAAAAAACGAGAAACTTTCTTTTGTTTCCACTTTAAAAACATCATCTCTACCAAGTCCTAATTGTTCTTTCAAGAAGTCTTTCAATTTCATCCAATCAAAACCATCTTTTCCGCCAACATTTATAAAGTAACGTGTAGAATCATTTTTACTACCTCTACTAAAATCACGACCTCCCTCACGACCGCCATCTCTATCAAAAGAACCTTCAGCAATATTTAAGTTTTTAGATTTATTGTAGTAATTATAAAAGCGGGTAAACTCAACAGAGAAGAATTTTTTAATCAATTCATCTTTATCTGTATCAGCGAACAATTCATTAATATTGGTTAAATGCTTATCAATTTCATGATTAATCTCTGTATTGTGAATTTTATTAGCAAGCGACATTAATTGCACTTCACAAATATCTGCGCCATCAGGAATTTCTTTTTTCTCGAACTGCTTTTTAATAATACGCTCAATACTTTTTATTTTACGCACTTCACTTTTCGATACAATAACCATTGAGATTCCTGTTTTACCTGCACGTCCTGTTCTTCCAGAACGGTGTGTATAAATTTCTGGTTCGTCTGGCAACTGGTAATTTATAACGTGTGTAATATCGTCAACATCAATGCCGCGCGCAGCAACATCGGTTGCTACTAGCATTTGTATTTGTTTGTTTCTAAACGATTTCATAACCAAATCACGCTGATTCTGACTCAAATCACCATGTAATGCACCAGCATTATAACCATCTTCAATTAAGTTTTCAGCAACTTTTTGGGTATCACGTTTCGTTCTACAAAATACTACTGAAAAAATATCTGGATTGGCGTCAGATAAACGTTTTAAGGCTTGGTAACGGTCCCTCGCATTCACTAAATAATACTCATGAGATACTTGGTTCGTACTTTCATTTTTATTTCCAACAGTTATTTCCTGCGGATTATTCATGAATTTTTTAGCAATAGTTGCTACTTCTCTTGGCATAGTTGCAGAAAACAACCATGTGTTTTTATCATCAGGTGTGTGCGATAAAATATCGGTAATATCCTCTTTAAAGCCCATATTTAACATCTCATCGGCCTCATCTAAAACCGAATACTGGATTTTAGAAATATCAACCAAACGCCTCTTAATCATATCTTTCATACGGCCAGGAGTCGCCACAATAATTTGTGCGCCACGTTTAATTTCACGTGCTTGGTCGGTAATACTCGCGCCACCGTAAACGGCAACTACGTTAAGTCCTTTGCAATATTTACCATACAATTTCATTTCGTTGGTAATTTGTAAACAAAGCTCTCTGGTAGGCGATAAAATTAATCCTTGTGTAGTTCTGCTATCAATATCAATTTTTTCTAGCATTGGGAAGCCAAAAGCAGCTGTTTTACCAGTACCTGTTTGGGCTAAGGCCACTAAATCGGTTTCCGATTCTAATAAAATAGGGATTGCTTTTTCTTGAACTTCACTGGGTTCTGTAAACCCTAAATCGGTAATTGCTTGTAATAGGTTGTCATTAAGACCTAAATCTTGGAATGTGCTCATTTTTAATTTATTGTATGCGATTTATTATGCAGTGTTACATAAAGAAGTGAATCGACATACTTAAACCTAAACTTCTAGCAACACATCCTCACTCTGAGGAATCTTTAGTCCCGATTCATCGGGATTTTTCAAGCGGCAAAGATACACTATTATTTTGGATTGACGATTAACGATTTGAGATTTGAATTTTTTGGGCGTTTTAACACGCTTTACTCATGCGTTAATATTTTAAATTTTAGAAATCGTGAATATAAATATTTCACTACTCAATCTCTCTGCGAAGCGGTCCCGAACTAGTTTCGGGATCTTATTACCAAATAATTTTTAGTTTAAAACGGAAGTTCCAAGTATAGATAGTCGCAAAAAGGATTTCAAACATTTAGCCTGCGGTGAGCGCTGTCGAACCGTTCAATCGTTAATGCGCTTGTCTGTTAACTTTCAGGTTTAATAAGAGTTTTTTTCGTTTTTGGGGAGGTTCGTTTAACGGTCTCGTGTATGAGTAGTAGCGGATTTTATTGCACTAACTTTTCGGTTAAACACAGACCTTTGTTTTATGTTTACACTTTCGATTTATCACTTAAACCGCTATTACTTATACACATCTTTGTTGGGCATTCGTACTTTTTTCAGAAGAGTGTCATTTGTTCATTTACACTTTCTTTAATCATTTCTCCAAATTCCTCCCAATGCTCAATTTTCAGGTTGGAAATTCTATCATTTGCATTCTCAAACTCATAATTTTCATACGCTTTTTCAAAGTCAATACGCATTAAAGTATCTTTGTTAATTGACCTTTTTGAATCTGAAAATATGATTGATTTAAGAAATTTCTGAACTAAATCAGAGTTTACTAATAAATGAGCAATCTGTGCTATTTTTATATTATCAAATCCAATAAAATAGCAAGTGTCGTCAAGCATTATTGTTTTAGAATCTTTTGGACTTACAAATGTGAAATGTGTTGATTTATAAAGTCCTGAAATAGCAATCTTATATTTTGCAAATGAATAATCTCCAATGCCGAATATAGAAAAATCTGGTTTGTCATTGTAGATAGAAGATTTACGTTTATCAAAAAACGCTTTTTGTGAACTCAAATATTGATAAGTAAGAGGTAAGCTATCTTTAATATACTTTGTTTCTTGTCCTATTTTTTTTTGTGTAATTATTGTTAGTTTTCTAAAAGTGTTGGTTTTATCAGCTTTTAAATCAGAACTTTTGAGCAATCCAAAAACTAATTTTTTTTCAAGATTAAATTCTTCTCCAAATCCGTTTATATAATGACCATTTATACGTTCAAATTCCATAACTTTTGAACAGTCGTGTTTTACGCCTGAACGCCAAGTAAATATTGATTTGCCATCTACAATACTCGATATGTCATAGTCTTTTACAGAATAAACAAATTTATCTTTATACCAACCGAAAGTTGTTAAATAATCTCGACTATAAAAGTCAAGTTCTTTACAATTGAAGTCTGGTTCAGTATTTAAGTGAGTTAGAAACAAACAAGCATTTACAGAAACATTAAATTCTTTTTTAGAGTCAATGTTTAATTTTTCGGATTGACTAATTCTAAAACTGTTTCTTTTTTGGTCTTGAATGAGATTTTTTACCACAGAATTTTTAATCAAAAATGAGAAAAGTCCGTTATGATTTTCAAAACATTTTAGTAATGTGTAAGAAATGAACTCCCCAATATCAAAGTTGCCTTTTCCTGTCATAGCATCTAATCCACTATGTTTTTTGAAATTAGATTTTTCAGGCAAATTATTTGAATCAATAGAACCTAACTCTGAATTGGTTACCCAAGGCGGATTACCGATTACTAAAGTTTTTAAATGCTGTGTAGATTTAGCCAATTCTGAATAGTTGAACTCAAAAGCATTTCCGTGGAATATATCAATTTCAGGTTTAGAATAGTTTGGGTTTTTTAAAAAATAATTAAGGATTCCAAATTTTGTTTTCCATATATAGGGCTTATATATTTCTACACCAACAATTTTTTTTAGGGATTTGAATTGAGCTATTGAAGCAAAAATAAAATTTCCTTTGCCACAAGTTGGTTCTATGACAAACTCAATATCTTCACATTTTACAAATGAATATTTTACGACTTCTGAAGCTAAACTTTTGTTTGTTTGAAAGTCACCATATTCTCTCCTGTGAGGTTCAGAAACAATAGATTTGTTAACTATTAATTCATTTAAAAGTTCAGTAGCTTCATGTTGAGAGGTAAAAAAATTATTTATTCCACTTGATGTTTTTATTTTGGAATTAATTCTCTTACAATCCAATAAACTGCTCTGATTCTCAAAAAAGAAATCCAATGCTAAATCTGTAATATGTGCTTCTAAATAAGTCATTCTGCTTTAAAAATCTTTTATCATCTCTCTGATTTGAGCCATTTTTCTGGTTTCCTTATCCATAAATTTTTCATAGCCTGTTTTCATACCTCGAAAAAATCCCTTTAAATCTTGATTCTTATCAATTTCTAAAGTTTTTGACATCTGAATTACGCCCCAACCTTGTGCTTCAATAGTCAGACAATTCCAACTTATATGCTCCACAGGAACTAATCCCGAGTCATCTATAACTTCAATTCCTTTATCTGTTTTTTTGTAATTTACGAAAATAAAAAACAACTGATTTCCATCTTGTTCAAGCCATTTAATGAGTCTCTTTGCAGAGATAATATTTGGTGAGTAGTTGTTTTTATCAACATTATTGCTTTTTACGTTAACGGGTTTTTGGATATTATCTTTAAGCAGGAAATCTCCAATCGATTTTTTTGTTCCTTTTGTGGTAGCACCGTGCTTCTTCGCTGTTTCAATTTCTATTAATCTATAATCGTCCATTTATATTTGTCAAAAATTTTGATTCAAAGTTACGGTTTTTCTTGTATGACTCCCAACGTTTTCGCGGATATGAAATCGTTTCAATGTTTTATATCCGACGTTAAACGGCTTAAGTTTATTTTTAATAAATTTAAGTATTAATCAGAAAGAACAATCCCTTTACTTTGCGTCTTAGCGACTTTGCGCGACATAAATTATGAGATTTCTCCTCACGTCGAAATGACAAACCGATTCAGCCTACTTCCGCAAATTCCCAATCCGTTCCAAAAGCGTAGGATGCGAATAATGCATAAACACATAAGCTTTATGCGGTGTTAAATTACTCAAACTATTTTTAGATAGTTTTTTAAGTGAAGTAATTAAAGGTTCGCCTTTATAAGTGTTTTTCGCATAATCATCCGCTTGGTATTCGAACTTTCTAGAAAACACATTCATTATTAATCCAGTAATTTCTGAAATAGGCGAGTAGAGCAATCCAAAAGCAATCAATCCAATATGAAAACTAGGTATTTCAACACCTAAAGCATTTGATAATAATGGATTTGAAATAAATAACGATAAAATATAAAGTGTCAAACCAGTTAATAGAATAGAAGCAAACAAATTAAAGATGATGTGTTTTTTCTTGTAGTGCCCAACCTCATGTGCTAAAACAGCAACAATTTCTTCATCATCTAAATCATTAATTAAGGTATCATAAAGTGTCACACGTTTTTCATTCCCAAAACCTGAAAAATAAGCATTTGCTTTAGTGCTACGTTTAGATCCATCAATCACAAAAATCTTGTCGAGTTTAAAACCAACCGTTTTTGCATACGCCGAAATTTTATCGCGTAATGTGCCTTCTTCTAGCGGCGTTTGTTTATTAAAAAGAGGTACAATAAGTTTAGAATAGAACATATTCATAAACAATGTAAACACAGCCACTAATCCCCATGCATATAACCAGAAATATTGTTCAGTAGCTTCATAAAACCATATAATTAAAGCTAAAATACCGCCACCAACAATGGCCATCATCACCCAACCTTTAATTTTATCAAAGAAAAAAGTTTTAATAGTCGTTTTATTAAACCCGAATTTTTCTTCAATAACAAACGTGCTGTAATATGAAAAAGGTGTGGTTAAAACATCGCTGCCAATCATTATAATTCCAAAAAATATAAGCGCAACAATAATTGGGTTTTCGCTGTAACTTCTGCCGATATTATCAACAAATTCAAAACCATCAAACCATAAAAAGCCCAAAGTTAAAAGGATAGAAAATGATGAGGTTAATAAACCAAATTTATAATTAGTTGCCTTGTAGTTTTGCGATTTTTTATATTCAGCTTCATCATAAACATCTTGTAAATCTTCGGGAAGTGTATCATTAAAATGCTTCGCATTTAAAGCATCTAAAACTTTATCAACTATAAAATTGATAACAATAATAGCTATGATGATGTAAAATAGTGTTGTTGATGTCATGTTCGTATTTGTGGTGCTAAATTAAAACTATTCTGTCACACTGAGCGCAGTCGAAGTGCTCATTTACTTTTGTATTTGAAATGAGTTGCATTTCTACATTCAGCCAATATTTGAAGCGTATCAAAATTTCCATCGATTAAAGCTTCTTTCTTGACGTGTGTCCATTTTTTGATTTTCTTTTCAAAATATATGGCTTGTAATACATCATTGAAAGTTTCATGAAATTTAACTTCCAATGGTCTTCGTTTATAGGTGTAACAATCTTTATGCTTTCCATATTTATGTTCGTTTATACGTTTGTCTATATTATTTGTAATTCCTGTATAATATGAGCCATCAGAGCATTTTAGAATATAAACGTAATAGAAATACATGTGTGTGATCGTTTAAATTAGTCTTAGACTGCGCTCAGACTGACATCTGAAAATTATTTAAAACCTCGCTGTCTCTTCGCCTCAAAAATAAGAATTCCAGCTGCAACCGACATATTCATAGAATCAATTTCACCTTGCATAGGAATAATAATATTCTGAGTCGCGTTTTCTAGCCATTCATTACTAAGGCCTGTTGCTTCTGTACCCACAATAATGGCAGTTGGTTTGGTATAATCTTGTGTATTATAATTTACTGATGCTTGCAACGCCGCACAATAAATATTAATATTATGAGACTTTAAAAAGGTGATAATTTCAGAGGTACTTCCAGTTGCAATTTGATTGGTAAACACACAGCCCACGCTAGAGCGGATTATGTTTGGATTGTACAAATCAGATTTTGGGTTAGCAATAATAACAGCATCAATATTTGAGGCGTCAGCGGTTCTTAAAATAGCACCAATATTACCAGGTTTTTCTGGAGCTTCAGCAACTAAAACTAAAGGATTTTGTTTATCAAAATTTAAATCAGTTAAATGATTTTCTTTAGACTTTGCAACAGCTAAAATACCTTCTGTGGTTTCACGGTAAGCTAGTTTTTGATAGATTTCTTTTGAAATTTCAATAGCATTAGTCTTTTCAGAAATTAAGTTGTTTAGTTGTTCAACACAAAACAATTCAGAATAAAACAAAACGGTTTCTAATTCGTAACCGCCTTTTAGCGCCAAAGTAATTTCGCGCTCACCTTCTATCAAAAATGTGCGTGTTTTTTTGCGCTCGCGTGACTTGTCCTTCAACTGAACCAGTTGTTTAATATAAGTGTTTTGTGGGCTAGTGATTACTTTCATAAGAATCGAACAAAAGTAATAGTTTTTATGTAATTATATTCCACTAACTTCGTCAAAGACTAAATCCTTTCAAAAATTAACTAATGAAAAAAATCATCCTTTTAGTTCTAGCCATTTCAATATTAGCGTGTAAAAATAAAACAACACCAATAGTCGACTACACTGAAGAAAATCTAGATATAACAACCAGCATCTATCCAGAAAACATGACAAAAATTTTTGATGCTCACGGTGGTTTAGATAAATGGAACACCATGAAGTCTCTTGAATTTACCATGAAAAAGCCAAATGGAGATGAGATAACAACAACCAACTTAAAAAACAGAAAATCGTTAATAGAAATGCCAAATCACACCATTGGATTTGATGGTGAAGATGTTTGGTTAAAAAATAAAGACACAACAACTTACAAAGGCAAGCCAAAATTCTACTATAACCTGATGTTCTATTTTTACGCAATGCCATTTATTTTTGCAGACGATGGTATTATTTACGAAGATGTAACTGCATTAGAATTTGAAGGAAAATCATATCCAGGAATTAAAATTTCTTATGAAAGTGGAGTAGGAGAATCACCAGAAGACGAATACATTTTATATTACGATTCTGAAACTAATAAAATGGAATGGCTGGGTTATACGGTAACCTATTTTTCAAAAGAAAAAAGTAAAGAATTTCATTTTATAAGATACAGTAATTGGCAAAATGTAGAGGGTTTAATATTACCAGAAACGTTAACGTGGTATGAATATCAAAATAATGTGCCAACAAAAAAACGTAACGAATTACGGTTTACAGATATCAAACTTTCAAAAGAAAAACCAGACGCAGATATTTTTGAAGCACCAGCGGGAGCAGAATTGGTTGAGTAGTTTTATTTAGTCGCAGTCGCAGTCGCAGTTGCAGTCGCAGTTAAGTATGAGTAACTTTGCGTCTTAGCGCCTTTGCGAGAAAAAATTTCACAAACCGCTACTCAGAAAACCAATTAAAAAATCAGTGAAATCCGTGTCAACTTTTTAAGAGCTACTTTACAAAACTAAAAATCTTCAACTTCATAGTAATTAACAATAAGGGCCACCACATAATTATAACTTTGCATACCCTTACTTTGTTTATTGGCTTTTAAAAAATTCCCGTAAAACGATTTAAAAAGAGGTTCTGCGGAGTTTTCGTGAGCATTCCAAAAATCTCTAACCTCTTTATAATTTTTCAAAACCCCTTTATTAACGGACTCAATTATAGTTTCATATAGCACTTCATCACGTCTATAAATTTCATTAAGGCAAAATCGTAACGCAAAGGTGTATCCTGTATATTTAAAATAGATATTATCATGGCTTGTTGTAGCCAAAAAACCAATAAAATTGGCTTCATTTTCAGCAGCATAACCTAACTGATGTGCAATTTCATGAGCCGATGTTGTCGGGAATTTATAAACAGGAATCAATCCATTCACATGCGCTTCATTTGTTAACGGATTATAATATCCACTATAACCCATGTACGTTAATGGGTAACTATACAGCGATTTTTTTAAGCTTTTTGGGGTATACTCTAAATGTGGGAAATCCCTTTTTAAATTACTGTAACCTGAAGGCGCCATTTTAAAAACATCACTTTTACTAAACGGAATATCAACTTTAAGAGTATCATTTTTAGTAATTTCAAAATGTAATGCATTCGATTTTTTAATCAAGGCTTCAGTAACGTGTACTAACTGCTCAGTGGTATAATCTTGCGCTAAATTTAAACTTTCATGAAGTGGCAAGCGGTGGTAGTTTAACCCCCAAAATAAGTGGAACGCTCCATATATTATAGCAACAGCTGCAAATACATCAACCAGCCAATTTTTAGTGTCTTTTCGTAAACGTTTTCTGTTTGTGAAAAACCACCTTATAACATAAATACCCGCAAAAGTATATATCAAATCTCCTAAAGAAAAAGGTATCCAGCCCAATGTAAACCTAAAAACTTTCGAAATTACAGGATACAAACCATTACTATAGTACTGCTCTACAAACTCCGGATAGTTAGACAATAATTTCACAAGTAAAAATTGTGGAATTA
>NZ_CAXBLF010000011.1:0-67962 GCF_963976535.1 uncultured Algibacter sp.
CGGATGCCTGTGGCAACAATACTACGGCGTCTCAAATTATTAATGTGAATGATACAACGAACCCAACAGTATCTGGCACAATACAAACAACGACTGTTGAGGGTTGTGTAGCTTCTGATGCGACAGCGGCGGTAAATACAATGTCTGACCTTAATTCACTTGGATTAACGATTACTGATGCCTGTACTTCAGATGATAATCTGGTGATAACTAGTTCGGATAGCCCCTCTGGTTCTTGCCCGATTGAAGTCATCAGAACCTATACCATAACAGATAGTTGTGGTAACTTTACTAACGTTTCGCAAACTATTTTTGTAGATGACACTATCGCTCCAGTACTTACATTACCACCTAATATAACAGCTGAATGTAGTGACGATTTATCGCCTATAAGTTTTGGTACTGCTACTGCAACTGATAATTGTGATGAAAACCCTATAGTAACTTTTAGCGATGTAACAGTAAACGGTACTTGTTCTGGTGATTTTACAATCACTCGTACTTGGACTGCTACCGATGCTTGTGGAAACGCAGCTAGTGCAAATCAAATCATATCAACAGCAGATACAACTGCTCCAGAATTTGATCAAATTGTGCTTCCTATAGATGTAGTTGTTGAATGTGACAGTATCCCTATTCAAGAAACTTTAACAGCAACAGATAATTGTAGTATTGCTACGGTAACTGTTAATGATGAAAGAACTGACGGGAATTGTCCTAATAACTACACAATAACTCGTTCTTATACTGCTACAGATGAATGTGGTGTTACTAATACTCACGTTCAAACAATTACAGTACAAGACAGTACACCACCTGTTTTTGTTGAGACCATATTACCTAATGCAAACATTGTAGTTGAATGTGATGCTATTCCTGTAGCTGAAACACTAACAGCTACTGATACCTGCGGTTCAGCTACTGTTTCAGTTAGTGATTCAAGAACTGACGGAAATTGTCCAAACAGTTATTCTTTAGTTCGTACTTGGGTAGCTACTGATGCTTGCGGATTAACAACTACACACACTCAAAATATAATTGTTCAAGATACTACGCCTCCAGTATTTGTAGAATCTTTACCAAGAGATACGACTGTTGAATGTGATGCAATACCTGATACATCAAGTTTAACGGCAACTGATAATTGTGGTAATGCAACAGTAACTGTAAGTGATGTAAGAACTAATGGAAATTGCCCTAACAGCTATACTTTAGCACGTACTTGGATTGCTACTGACGAGTGTGGATTAACAACTATACATACTCAAGTTATTACTGTACAAGATACAACGGCACCAGTACCAGCTACAACTTTTGCTTCAACGCTTGATGTAAGTTGTACTGATATTCCTGAAGTACCCGAAGTAGAATTTGTTGATAACTGTTCTTCTAACATAATTGTTGTATTCAATGAAACAAATTCATTTGACGAAAATGTAATTGCAGATTATCAAATTGTTAGAACTTGGACAGTTAGAGATGCTTGTAATAATGAAGAAGTTTATACTCAAACATTAAATGTAGCACTTGATGAAATTTTAAATGAAGTTGTTGCTGAAGACAGATGTTTTGATAATGGGGTTATAAACTTAGATGATTTCTTAGCGGATGGTGTTTTTGGTGGTAGTTGGGAAATTATTGAAGGTAGCCCAATAGCAACTATAAACGGTAGTATTTTTGACCCTACTAATTTAGATTCTGCATATTCTGAAGAGTTTAATCCTAATACTGATGGAATTCAATATGTATTAAGACATACTGGCTTCCAAAGCGGCTGTATAAATGTTACTGACGTCCTAATGATTGTTGATGCCAAATGTAGAGTTTTGCCTTGCGGCGAAAAGGATATAAGTATTTCAACTGCAATTACACCAAATGGAGATGGTTTTAATGAATCGTTTGATATTAAAGGCATTGATTTATGTGGTTTTGTTGCTGAAATAAAAATATTTAACCGTTGGGGAGCCCTAGTATATGAGTCTAACGATTATACCTTAGGTAGTTTAAAATCAGGATCGGGTACATTTGGAGATTGGAATGGATCATCACCTAAATCATCTATCGGGAATAACGGAAAATTACCAAACGGAACATATTATTATATCGTTAATTTAAGAAACAGTGGATTGAATCCAATAACTGGTCCAGTTTATTTAGGAACAAAATAATATCTTAACCTATGAAACTTTTAAAACATAATATAATCGCTATTGCGTTGTTAAGCTGTACGGTTGGGGTTGCGCAACAATTACCGCAGTTCACACAGTATATGTACAACACAATCTCAATAAACCCAGCTTATGCAGGAAGTAGAGAGGCTTTAAGTATAGTTGGATTGCATAGAAGCCAATGGGTTGGCTTTAAGGGCGGTCCTATTACACAAACACTATCTATACATACGCCGCTTAGAAATGACAGAATAGGTTTAGGTTTATCGTTAATTGAAGATGATTTAGGGCCACAAAATTTTACATATTTATATGGCGATTTTTCATATAGTATTCCAACAGGAAAAGATGGGAAATTAGCATTTGGTTTAAAGGCCGGATTTACTCAGTTTAGTTTTGATGCCAATTTTCGTTTAAATGAAGATAACCAAAATGACCCACTAATTTACGGAACAGAAGATAGATGGGCTCCAAATGTTGGTGCTGGTGTTTATTGGAGTACAGATAAAATTTATGCAAGTTTATCTGCTCCAAGGATATTAAATAATAGTAGTAATACAAATAGAGATTTTGAGGCTTTAGATGATATTAGTTATTACTTTACAGCTGGTGGGATTTTTGATCTTAATAAAACATTCAAATTCAGACCATCTGTTTTAATTAAAGCTACTAACGGTGCTCCTGTTTCTTATGATTTAACTTCTAGTTTTTTATATAACGAAAAAGTTTGGCTAGGTGGTTCTTATAGAATAAATGAACTAACTGCTGCTATTGGTGGTTTTGCTGGTTTTCAAATTTCAAGACAACTTCTAATTGGATATGCTTACGAAAAACCAAGATCCGAGATAACTGACTTTACAAGTGGAACTCACGAGATAATACTTATGTATGAGTTTAAATTCTTGAGTTCTAAATTAAAATCACCTAGATATTTTTAATACAAATTTTTCTATGAATACTAAAAATTACATATTAGTTTGTGTTGCAATTATGCTAAGTTTTTCAGTCTTTTCTCAACAAGGAAAGCAAAAAAGAGCAGATACATTATTCAATAAATTTTCTTTTGTTAAAGCAGCAAAACTTTACAGAGAACTTGTTCAGGATAATTATAACAGAAACTATGCTACAAGAAAGCTAGCAGATAGTTACGCATTTTTAAGAGACCCAAGAAATGCTTCAAGATTTTATAAAAGTGTTGTTAAGCAGAAAAACGTCCCTGTAGAGTACTATTACAAGTATGCACAATCGCTTCGTGGCATGAAAAAATACGATGAATCTCAAATATGGCTTAAACGTTATAAAGATTCTGGTGGTGTTGTAGATGCAAATGATTTTTCAAAAGATATTAATTTCATAACCAGTGTATTTGGCGCAAAACAACAATACTTTTTGGATAGAGTTCGCTTCAATTCAAAATATAGTGATTTTGGAGCCATAGAGCATGATGGAAAAGTATATTTTGCTTCTGCTCGTGACGAAGGTGTTGCTATTAAGCGTTTATATGGATGGAACGAACAACCTTTTTTAGATATATATGTTGCTCCAGCTGGCTCAAAAAAAAATGTTGACCATACGGCAAAACTTCCTGGTGATGTAAATTCCATTTATCATGATGGTCCGGTTACAATCACAAAGGATGGAAAAACCATGTACTTCTCAAGAAATAATTTCAAAGATGATATTGAAGTAAAGGATAAAAAAGGGTTAACTAACATGAAAATTTACCGTGCAACTTTCGTAGATAGCTTATGGACTAATGTTGAAGATCTTTCAATAAATGGTGACAATTTCTCAACCCAACACGCAGCATTAAATACGGATGACACTAAACTCTATTTTACATCTGATAGACCAGGAACAATTGGTGGGTCTGATATATGGAAAGTAGATATTGCTCTAGATGGTACACTTGGGGATATCCAAAATCTAGGAAATATTATCAACACAGAAAGTGCTGAAGGATTTCCCTTTATAAATAATGAAGGTGTTTTGTTCTTCTCTTCTGATGGACATACAGGTTTAGGCATGTTAGATGTTTTCGCAACTATTAAAGGTGACGATGAGGATACAATAGTAGATGTCATAAACTTAGGGGTGCCTGTTAACTCAAATAAAGACGACTTTTCATTTACAATGAACGCTGATGGCATTACCGGTTACTTTGCGTCTAATCGTCAAGGTGGTCGTGGTAGTGACGATATTTATGCATTCCACCGAGAACCTGTTCTTCATGTTGAAGGTGTTGTAACTGATGCTATTAATACCAATCCTGTTATAGGAGCCAAAATAACTTTATTTGATGAAAACGATAATCAAGTGGCTTTTATGGAAACCGACGAAAATGGGTATTTTCAAATAAATATTGATAGAAATAAAGACTATAAAATAGTTGCAAATCAAGATAAATATATTGATGATTATCGAGAATTTAACTCTAGAAACATCCAAACTGAATTAATAACGATCAGCGCTAATTTATTATTAAATCCAGTACAAAATGTTGTAAAACTTGCTGAGATAGATTTAAATACTATTTACTTTAATTTTGATAGTCATACTATTAGAGATGATGCGGCAATTCAATTAGATAAAATTGTACGTTTAATGCAAAACGATTATCCAGAAATGATAATCCGTATTGAATCACATACCGATTCAAGAGGTGAATTAACATACAATGATAAATTATCTATTGATAGAGCAAATTCAACTTATGAATATTTAGTTTCAAAAGGTATAGATTCTTCAAGAATTACAGAGCATCAAGGTTTTGGTGAACGTAGATTAACAAATGGCTGTGAAGATGGTGAAGACTGCGAAGAGCAAGATCACCAGTTAAATAGACGTACACAATTTATTGTAGTAAAAATGGAATAGACAGCGCAAAACCTAATTGCGTAGATAAGACATAAAGTAAAAAGTATAGGATTTTTAATTAAATAAGACCCCAAATGAAATTAAAAAACTACATAATAACAGGTATAGTTTTGCTTATCACTATTTGTGCTTTTGCACAAAATGATACGCAAAAAAAAGCAGACAATTTATTTAATAATTTTGCTTTTGTTCAAGCTACAAACGCTTATCACGATTTAATTAATGAGGGTTTTAACACTGATTATGCGACCAGACAATTAGCGGATAGTTATGCTTACTTGAGAAATCCAGATAGTGCCGTAGTGTATTATGAAAAAGCGGTTAAACAAAACAATGTTCCCATAGAATACTATTATAACTATTCTCAAGCTTTACGAGGCGTTAAAGATTATGAAGCGTCTCGCGTATGGATGAAACAGTTTAAAGATGCTGGTGGAAATATTGAAGAACAACGATTTTTAAAAGATTCTGATTTCTTAAACTCTATTTTCAATGCTAAAAAACAATACTTTTTAAAGCACATTAAATTCAATTCAAAGTTTAGTGAGTTTGGAGCTTATGAGCATGATGGTAATATTTACTTCACATCCTCAAGAGATAAAGGTGATTTAAAAAAACATATAAATGGTTGGGATGAAGAGCCCTTTCTTAATATTTATGTTATTCACAAAAATGCAAATGATAGCATTGTAAATGGTAAATCGAAATTAAAAGGACAAGTAAACTCTGTATATCACGATGGACCACTAACTTTAACTAAAGATGGTAAAACCATGTATTTTTCTAGAACAGATTTTATAAAAAATATTTTAGGAAGAAACAATGAAGGTATTTCAAACTTAAAAATATATAAAGCTTCTTTAGTTGAGGATAAATGGACAAATATTGAAGAACTTCCTTTTAATAGTAATCATTTTTCAAACGCTCATCCGGCTTTAAGTGAAGATGAATCAAAACTATATTTTGCTTCAGATAGATCTGGAGGAAAAGGCGGTTCTGATATTTATTATGTTGATATTCATAATGGTACTTTCGGAAAACCAAAAAACGTTGGATCTGTTGTAAATACAAACAAAAATGAGAAATTTCCTTTTATCAATAGTGAAGGTGCACTTTTCTTTTCTTCAGATGGTCATCCAGGATTAGGCTTATTAGACGTTTTCGGAACGGTTTCAAATGAAAGTAAAAATATTGTTAGTATTATTAATTTAGGAACTCCAGTAAACTCAAGTAAAGACGATTTTTCATTTTTTATGAATGAAGATGGTTTATCTGGGTACTTTGCATCCAATAGACATGGTGGTGTTGGTAGCGATGATATTTATGCTTATGATAGACTTCCTCAATTAAACCTTGACGGAACTGTTTATGATACTATCAACAACAGCCCTATTAGCAATGCTATGGTTACTTTGCTTGATATAAATAATAATGTAATTGCTAAACTTCAAACAGATAATAATGGACACTATTCTATTAACATTGATAGAGATGCTGATTATGTAGTTAAAGTTAATAAAGATGGATTTGTAGATTATGAAAACGCTTTAACATCAAAAAGTATTGATAGAAACGTAAAGACAGTTACCAATGATTTTTCGATGCAACCAGAAGCAAAAGTTGAAGAAATTACAGAAATAGTAAAGCTATCCCCTATTTACTATACTTACAATAGTTCTAAAATTAGAAATGAAGATTTACAAGAATTAGATAGCATGGTAAATACCATGCTGAATATACACCCTAACATGACCATTAGAATTGAGTCTTATTCAGATTCAAGAGGTCCTGCAAATTATAATTACAAGCTTTCTCAAGACAGAGCAAATGCTACTTATAAATACTTAGTTAATAAAGGTGTTAATCCAGATAGAATTATAGATTATAAAGGCTACGGAGAAGAAAAATTAACGAATGGCTGTGATAGTACTACAAAATGTACAGAAGCGCAACATCAGAAAAACAGACGTACACAATTTATTGTTGTTAAAATGAAATAATATAAACCTAACTTAATTATTATAAAACCACTAAAAGAAAATTTCTTTTAGTGGTTTTTTATTAAAAAATAGATTTAAAATAAGAACTGAATATTATTCGTTAAATTAGATGCATAGGAATATTATTAATCTTTGTCTTTGATTAAGGCATATTAGAAATGAAAAAATATAGCATCTTTTTTTTGATAATCTTTATTCTTTCTTGTTCAAACAAAAAATCTTCAATTAATACTTTTGAAGAAAAAAGCACTAAAGAATTAAATATAAACAGCACTTCAATAGTTATACTTGGAACTATTCAAGATGCTGGCTCTCCACAAATTGGATGTAACAAATCATGCTGTATCAATCTTTTTGAAAATCCAGATAATAGTAGACAAATAGTTTCACTCGGATTAATTGACGCACAAAATAATAAAACCTATTTATTTGAAGCAACTCCAGACATAGCAAGGCAAATGAAAATGCTAACTAACTATGAAGCGCAAAGCAATAAGGAAATAGCAGATGGGATATTTTTAACTCACGCTCATATTGGCCATTATACAGGATTAATGTTTTTAGGTAAGGAAGCTATGGATGCTAAAAACACAACAGTTTATACAATGCCAAGAATGAAAGAATTTCTAATTAATAACGGGCCTTGGAGTCAACTTGTAGCAAGAGAAAATATCAAATTAAATGAATTGGAAAATGAAAAAGCAATTCAACTATCTAACACCATTCAAGTTACCCCATTTTTAGTTCCTCATAGAGATGAATATTCAGAAACAGTAGGCTATAAAATTGTAGGACCAAACAAAAGTGCTTTATTTATTCCAGACATAGATAAATGGCATAAATGGGACAAAGATATTCTTGATGAAATAAAAAAAGTAGATTATGCCTTCTTAGACGCTGCATTTTATAGTGGCAAAGAAATAAATAACAGAGATATTTCTCAAATTCCGCACCCTTTTATTATTGAAAGCCTTGAAAAATTTGAAGAACTAAACCATAAGGAAAAGAATAAAGTGGTTTTTATTCATTTTAACCATACAAATCCAGTAATTGACCCAAATAGTAATGAAGCCAAAAAAGTGACAGATTTAGGCTTTAAAATCGGTAGAATTAATGATGTTTTTGAGTTATAACTAATACCAAAAACTGAGTTTCCTAAATCATGAGATCGTTAAAATTATGAATGAAAACACTAGTTTTTATCTAAATAAAAACGAACCAAACAAAAGCTGCTTATTAAGTTTACAAGCCATTATAATTAAGCAAAACAAAGACATTACAGAAACAAAAAAGTATGGAATGCCCTGTTTTTGCTATAAAAATAAAATGTTTTGTTATTTCTGGATTGATAATAAAACCGAAGAACCCTACTTATTACTCGTTGAAGGCGCATATCTTAATCATCCAAAATTAGAAGCAGGTAAACGTAAACGCATGAAAATTTTCAAAGTTAATCCTAATCTAAATATTCCAATAAAAACGATTGAGTCCATACTAAATGAAGCGCTAGATTTATACAGAAATGGTACTATAAGCATTAAATAAAAAATCCACTCAGTTATGAGAGGATTTTTACCTAAAGCTAGATTTAATAACAATTAAGTTATTAATAATAACCTATTCCATTTCTTATTTAGTGTCTGGTCGCAAACAGACAATTTTTATAATTTGAATTATTTTTGATGTTATTTTTATTTACTTTTTATGAGTTGATGCCTTAGCATCAAGCGATTAAAAACAAATGGAAAGAGGGCGAAAAGAAACAAATTTAATATTGATGTGTTTCCGAACAGGCACTATTTAGCTATTAATCAGAAAATTAAATCGGTTATTCGCTTTAGTGCTAAATTTAAAACACTACTATTTTTTTATAAATATATTGGTGTAATACCATCTACCTTCTTCATTTTTTTCTGCGGAAACATCAAAATTTGTAAAGTCACCTTCCAAGATTGCTTTATGCGCTTCACTTTTAATCCAAGCTCTTACAACAGATTCTGCAGAACTATAACCAAAAGCTACATTCTCTGATACTTTTTGAGCACCTACATTCGACTTTAAATAATTACTTCTGGTAAAAAAGTTATAATGAGATACTTCATCTTTAACAACCATATAATCTGTATGACTATTTGCAACAGATTTTATAATATTCATATCGCCTAAAGGATTTAACCCTAAAGTCAATCTATGGTTATTTATAAGTTCTAGAATTTCTACTTCAATAGTTTTAGCCTCTTGTGTAGTAAGACTTAATTCCATAGTATCAGCTTTATCATCCATACTATCTGTAGAACATGAAGAAAATGTAAAAATAGTAAGTAAAGCCAATAATGGCAACTTGATTAGATACTTCATAGGTTAAGTATATTTAGATTTGGTTATGTAAAATTAACCGCCTATCTTGAAGTAAATGTTAATGAATTGTTAAAATCGATGAAACACGTGTATTTCATCGATTTTATATGTTTTTTATCGATGAAATACATTGTTTTTAATCTAAAAAGTGTATTTCAGCGATATTTTATGGAGATAATCGATTAATCTGCCAACTGTAGTCGTCTTGAAGTTTATATAGAATACGGTCATGAAGTCTATTTGGGCGACCTTGCCAAAATTCAATTTCAACTGGTTTTACTATATAACCACCCCAATATTCAGGTCTAGGAATTTCCTTTCCTTGGTATTCAATTTCTAATTTTAAGAGTTTATCTTCAAGTTGTTGTCTATTCATTACAACTTCACTTTGGTTAGATACTATAGCTCCTAATTGGCTGCCACGTGGTCTAGATTCAAAGTAACCGTCGCTCAAATTCTTAGCAATTTTTTCAACTTTACCTTTTATGATGATTTGTCGTTCAGCACCATGCCAAAAAAAAGATAAACAAACATTTGGGTTAGCATCAATAGCCTTTCCTTTTTCACTATTATAATTAGTATAGAAAATAAATCCTTCGTAGGTGTATTTTTTAAGTAGCACTACCCTATTCTTTGGATAACCATCTAAACCTATTGTTGAAATGGTCATGGCGTTAGTTTCATCTTCTGCAAAATGCATATCAATCTCATAAAACCATTTTTGAAACAATTCTAAAGGGTTCTCTGGCACCTCATTTAAAAGTAGTTCACTTTTTTCGTAAGATTTTCTATAATTGCTTAAATCCTTTTCCATTATTAATATCTGTAAAATAAATATTTTATATATATGTTCAAATTTACACAAAATGCTTTTTGTAGAAACCTTTATAGGGCTCATTTTATTATTTGTGGGCTTTTAGTGAAAAAATACCCATCGTTAATTGGTGCTTATAATTCAATGTCAGCTTAAGAAAAAAAGATGATTAATATTAAAAAATTTTTTATAGCTTTTCTAAACAAAGAACTAACTATTTACTGGTGCTTTAGTACATGACAAAAATTAATTTTGAGAAATAAACTACTCACAATTTTCAGGTTAACAAAAACCTTACAGGTTTTAAAACCCTGTGAGATACGTAACGAAAAAGACGTAATATATTATATATGTGCGGTTTATAGTTCTATTCTAAATTTTTGTCATGTACTTGAGTCTTTTTTATAAAACTAATTACAAAATTTTTCCGAAATATGTTTAAAAAGCGATTGGATACCTGGTTGGTAAGGTTTAAAGCGTATTGCGAAAATCAATAAGTTATTATACCTAGAGTTCATCTGTGTGAGTTTGAAGATTTAAAATACTATCCGTTCAAAGCACATATTTTCTTTTAGAAATGAGCAATATGATTAATCAAATAGTAGACAATGATTCTTATACTTGGCAATAAAATAAAATCCGGACGAAAAAAAATTTCTGATTGATTAGGTTATAAAAATATTAAAAAATAAAGTACTCTGAATAAAGAGTCTATCTTCAATAGACAGAAAATAACAAAAATTTAATATCCTTTAGGGTTGAATGTTGCGATATACTTGCTACCTTAGTATTACCAACCCTAACATTTTATGAATTTTGAGAATTACTCGTATAGTAAAACAGCAAATTATACCAAATTAGAAATGCCATTCGGTACTTATTATTTGTGTGAAAAATTTTTTATTGGCGAATTACATGAAGGTGTCCATTTTGATTGGAAAAAAACAGAATTAGTTGCTCAAAAACTAATTGATTTCTATGGTAGTAACGCTAAAATAGGATTCATTTCTAACAGAATCAAGGATTATTCAATTGACCCTAATAATTGGACAAAAATTGATGAGAAATATAACCTAATTGTCGCTAGTGCTATTGTTATGTATAACAATTCAACATACATGAATGCATCATTAGAAAAACAGTTCACTAAGAAAAGTATTAAGCGTTGCATGTCTTTGAAAGAAGCAATTAACTGGATGGAGAGTTTAAAGGAGTTTCATTAAAACTCGAAGGTTTTACCATCTTCAGCTAATTCTACTTTATCAAAAACGACTTTAGCTTCGTCTTTAAAAGCCTCAATACTACCATAGCGTGTTGAGTAATGGCCTAGTATCAAAGTATCCACATTAGCTTGTTTAGCTATACGGGCTGCCTCTTTTGCTGTTGAATGTTTTGTTTTTAATGCTAAATGCGCATGTTGCTCTAAAAAAGTAGATTCGTGATATAAGACATCTGTGTTTTTTATAATTGGAATAATATCTTCTTTATACATGGTATCGCTGCAAAAAGCATAACTTTTTGGTTTAAGACCAGATTTTGTAACCGTTTCATTTTTTATAGTTATACCGTCTTCATTTTCAACATCAAAACCTTGTGTTAGCTTTCTATAATAAGCCATATTAATGTTTGCATCTTCTGCGGCGTTCACATTTAATTTACGCAAACCTTCTTTTTCCTTAAATAAAAAACCATTGGTATAAATTCTATGATTTAACGGAATGGTATAAATTTCAACTTTTTCATCTTCAAAAATTAATTCTGATTTCTTCGATGTCAGCTCATGAAAATATAGATTATAGTTTGTCCAAGAATCAGCAAATTTCATTTGAAGCGTCACTATTTCTTTAATGCCTTTTGGCCCATAAATATGTAAATCAGTTTCTCTAGTAAGTAATCTAAACGTAGAAATTAAACCTACTAAACCAAAAAAATGATCGCCATGTAAATGCGATATAAAAATGTGCTTAATACGATTAAACTTAATTTTGTGTTTACGTAATTGCACCTGTGTACCTTCACCGCAATCAATTAAAAACATGTGGTTGTTAATTTCTAAAACTTGCGATGTGGTATTATTTAAAGTGCGCGGTGTGGCACTGTAACATCCTAATATGGTTAATTTCATGTATGTTGTTGAGTTGTTAAGTTGTTAAGTTGTATCGATTAAACGACAAACAGCTAAACAACAAACTTTTCAAAATCCTAAGTCACGTTCCATATCTTCCATTTCAATAAGGTCGTAAGCCTCTTGTAGAGTTGGCACTACAACAAGTTTATCAGGAACAACATCTAAGTCTATTTTATCAGAAACGATAACAAACGAATGTTTTGAAACTTTATGTGTGTTTGATAATTCTAGAAATTCTACTATTTCAGCTTGAGTTAAAACATCCAAACTAGTTAAAGCAACAATAATATTATTGTTCTTAAATTTTGGATACAAAGCCTGTAGCTTTTTAACCAACTCTATAACCGAAACCTTTTCCTGTGTGATTATAGCTGTATTTCCGTTTTGGTCAAATATCATAATCTATTGTTTTATTTTTGATGCCAGTAAATAAATAACTGCCATTCTTACTGCTACACCATTTTGAACTTGGTCTAATATAATAGATTGTTTTGAATCTGCAACATCGCTAGTAATTTCTACACCTCTATTTATTGGTCCGGGGTGCATAATAGTAATTTCTTTATCTAAAGAATCAAGCAAGTTTTTATTTACTCCAAATTGTTGAGTATATTCTCGAGTTGAAGGAAAATAACTTATATCCATGCGTTCATTTTGCACACGAAGCATATTTGCTACATCACACCAATTCAAAGCTTTACGTAAATTTGTTTCAACTTTTACTCCAAGTTTGTCAATATACTTAGGAATCAACGTTTTCGGGCCGCAAACCATCACTTGAGCACCTTGTAATTGCAGTGCAAATATATTTGAAAGTGCGACTCTACTGTGTAAAACATCTCCAACTATAACCACCTTTTTTCCTTTAACATCTCCAAGTTTTTCTCTAATAGAATAAGAATCTAATAAGGCTTGTGTTGGGTGTTCATGAGCACCATCACCGGCATTTATAATACTTGCATTCACATGCTTTGACAAAAACACGCCTGCTCCGGGATTAGGATGTCTCATCACAACCATATCTACTTTCATAGACAGAATATTGTTTACCGTATCAATTAAAGTCTCTCCTTTTTTAACTGAAGATTGCCCTGATGAAAAATTAATAACATCAGCAGATAATCGTTTTTCAGCAAGTTCAAAAGATAATTTTGTTCTGGTAGAATTTTCAAAAAATAAGTTAGCAATGGTAATATCTCGAAGCGAAGGCACCTTTTTAATCGGTCTGTTAATCACTTCTTTAAAATGATCGGCAGTTTCAAAAATAAGTTGGATATCTTGTTTGTTAAGATACTTAATTCCTAATAAGTGATTCACACTTAATTCGCTCATTCTCTTATAGTATTCAGTTGGCAGTTTTCAATTGCCAGTTATTGCACTTCTAACTTCTAACTTCTAGCTTCTAGCTTCTAGCTTCTAGCTTCTAGCTTCTAGCTTCTAGCTTCTAGCCAAATTATCACTTTTCAATTAAGTAAACCGAGTCCTCATTATCATGCTCCTTCCAATTTACTTTTACTTTTTCGTTATTTATAACATCCACTTGTCGCCCTCTATAATCTGGCTGTATTGGCAAATGCCTGCTAAAACGTCTATCAATCAAAGTTAAAAGCTCAATTTCATTAGGTCTTCCAAAAGATTGAATCGCCGTTAAGGCAGCTCTAATACTTCTTCCTGTATATAAAACATCATCAATAAATACAATATTTTTGTCTTCTACTAAAAAGTTTATTTTTGTAGTATTAGCTTCAAGTGTTTTTTCTCCACGACGAAAATCATCTCTATAAAAGGTGATATCTAAATGGCCTAATTTTATGTTTTTAACGTTGTAGTCTTCACTTAAAATTTTAGCTAATCTATCTGCTAAAAACACACCACGGGGCTGTAAACCAATTAAAACCGTATTAGAAAAGTCGTTGTGTTTTTCAATAAGTTGACAAGCCAATCGATGAAGAATGATGTTTACCTCTTTTTCGTTAAGTAAAACTTTTTGACTCATATACTATCCAAACGTATTTGGAGCACAAAGGTAATGCAAAATTTTAGAAGTTAAAACCATTAATGCTAATCTTTATTTCGGCGCAACCTACATCCTGAATTTAGTTCAGGACCTAGGTCGGGCTATTCGTTGCAAGTCCTCGCACCTCCTACGTCGGGCTGTGGGCTTTCTACTGCTATCCCTTGCGCACTGTTCGCAGCGATAGTAATCTGTTGCTATTTTATTTTTCCACTCCGCAAAGTCCGCTCCGCAAAGTCTCCCGACTTTGAGGGCATTACGCAATTTAGTTTTCCGCTAAGTCGGGAGACTTTGCGGAGCGGTTAATAACCAAAAAAAAGCCTTCAATTTCTTGAAGGCTTTAGTATAACTAAATGATTTTAGAAAACTTACTCTTTCTCAGCTTTTGGCTCAGCCTTTGGTTCAGCCTTTGGTTCAGCTTTTGGCTCAGCTTTTGACTTAGCTTTTGGCTCAACTTTTGCCTTAGCTTTTGGCGTAGCCTTAGTAGTTTTTCCGTCCATTTTATCTTTAAGAGCTTGTAAAGCATCATTAGCATCACCTAAAGTAGGTTTAGCTTCAGCAGCAGCACTAGCAGCTTTCTTAACAGCAGCTTTTACATTTGCCATTTCTTCCGCTTTAAAAATAGCAGTATGCGATGCAACTACACGTTTAAACTCTTTATTAAATTCAATGATTTTGAATTCTGTTTCTTCACCTTTAGCAAGTTTCTTTCCATCTTCTTTTTCAAGATGACGAGAAGGTACAAAAGCAACGATATCTTCGTTAAATTCAATAGTAGCTCCTTTATCAACTATTTCAAAAATAGAAGCTTTATGAACTGTATTTAAAGCAAATTCAGTTTCATATTTATCCCAAGGGTTTTCAGTAGTTTGCTTATGACCTAAACTTAATTTACGTCCTTCAACATCTAATTCTAATACTACTACGTCTAACTTATCACCTACAGCACAAAACTCAGAAGGGTGCTTGATTTTCTTAGTCCAAGATAAATCAGAGATGTAAATTAAACCATCAATACCTTCTTCTAATTCAACAAAAACACCAAAGTTTGTAAAGTTACGTACAATACCTGTATGCTTAGACGCTAATGGGTATTTAGAAGTAATATCTGTCCATGGATCTGGCGTTAATTGCTTAATACCAAGAGACATTTTACGATCTTCTCTATCTAAAGTTAAGATTACTGCATCTACTTCATCTCCAACAGAAACGAAATCTTGAGCAGAACGTAAATGTGTAGACCAAGACATTTCAGAAACGTGAATTAATCCTTCAACGCCATCTGCAACCTCAATAAACGCACCGTAATCTGCGATTACAACAACTTTACCTTTTACTTTATCGCCAATTTTCACCTCTTCTGCAAGAGCTTCCCATGGATGTTTTGATAATTGTTTAAGACCCAATTGAATTCTTGATTTGTTTTCATCAAAGTCAAGGATTACCACATTAAGTTTTTGATCTAACTCAACAATCTCGTTTGGATGATTGATTCTAGACCATGATAAATCTGTAATATGAACTAATCCGTCAACACCTCCAAGGTCGATGAATACACCATAAGAAGTAATATTTTTAACAATACCTTCTAATACTTGACCTTTTTCTAATTGACCAATAATTTCTTTCTTTTGTTCTTCAATATCAGCCTCAATAAGTGCTTTATGAGAAACTACTACGTTTTTGAACTCGTGGTTGATTTTCACAACTTTAAATTCCATAGTTTTATTTACGTATTGATCGTAATCTCTAATTGGTTTAACATCAATTTGAGAACCTGGTAAGAATGCTTCAATTCCGAAAACATCTACAATCATCCCACCTTTAGTTCTGCATTTCACAAAACCATTTACGATTTCACCAGTATCATGAGCACTGTTTACACGATCCCATGCTTTAATGACACGAGCTTTTCTGTGAGATAATACTAATTGCCCTGTTGCATCTTCACGAACATCAATTAATACTTCTACTTTGTCTCCTACTTTTAAATCTGGATTGTAACGAAATTCGTTTAAAGAAATAACACCTTCAGATTTTGCGTTAATGTCAATAATAGCATCTCTATCAGAAATGTGTACTACTGTACCTTCAACTACTTCATCATCTAAAGTATCAACGAAATTTGCTGCTACTAATTTTTCAAATTCTTTTAATTGTTGATCGTCAACCTCATCAATTCCCTCTTGGTAATTGTGCCAGTTAAAGTCTTTTAAGAATTTTTCAGGATTTGCTTGAGCTTCAGATACTACTGGAGCTTCTACTGCTGGAGCTTCTGTTGCTTCAACTTCAGCTTGTTTTGCTTTTTCAGCCATTTAATTAATTCTGCGAAATATTAAAGAGATTTCCGCCTTCGCGGAAACGCCATTTCATCGCGTTTGTATTCTGTATGTTTCGGAAGATTTATGCAAATACCACACAGAAGTGTTATATTATTTTAAGTTTCATCCCTTTCATCTTTCCGACGATTCGCTAAAAGGAGTGCAAAAATACATAATATTGATATAATTACCTAAAAATGAGAAAATAAAATAGTTGTGACTTTCACAAAGGCATGTGTCTAATAATTAGAAACAATTTATTAATCAATATTTAATTAAAACATTCGAATATTTTAGTATATTGTTCAATACAAATAATTACAATAAAAATTTACAAAATCATGGTTAAAGCAAAGTATCAAGACGTGTTAAGCTTGGGTGAAGCATTGAATATTCAAAACGGAAATGTAACAGAAGAAAATGGTGTTCTTAAAATTAAAGGAACTGCTAAGACACCTTATGAAAAGGATATTCTTTGGGATAAAATAAAGGAAATAGGTGGTGACAATCCATCTGATATTATGGCAAACATTACCGTTGCTGATGATAGTGTTTACGCTAGACATACTGTGAAAAGTGGGGAAACTTTAGGGAAAATTGCTATTCAGTATTACGGAAAAGCGTCAAAATATCAAGATATTTTTAAAGCGAATTCGGATATCTTAAAGAATCCAGATGTTATTCATCCAGATCAAGAATTAATTATTCCAAAATTATAAGACTAAAATATTCTGAAATTGAAAAGCGAATCTTTATGCATTTAAAGGTTCGTTTTTTTTTAAATTAACGTCAATGGTAGGAACGAAGTAATCTCATTATTTAGAACTAAAATTAAACAGATTGCCGCACTCTGTTCGCAATGACGAATATTATTCCAAACCTTCAATAGTCATTTTAACCAATTGCAATATTTTATTGAATTGCTCTTCTAAAGTCATATTAGAATTATCAATTTCAATAGCATCATCAGCTTTTACTAATGGCGAATCTTCCCTATTCGAATCTATATAATCTCGTTCTTGTACATTGTGTAGCACTTCTTTGTATTCAACTTTATCACCACGTTCTATAAGTTCTTGAAAACGACGCTTTGCCCTAGTTTCAGCGGATGCTGTCATAAATAATTTGAGTTCTGCATCAGGAAATACAACGGTTCCAATATCTCTGCCATCCATCACGACACCTTTATCTTGGCCCATTCTTTGTTGTTGCTCTACTAACTTTAGGCGAACCTCAGATATCGCTGCTACTTTACTAACAAAACTTGAAACTTCAAGTGTTCTAATTTGCTTTTCAATGTTTATATCATTCAAATAAACTTCGGCAAAACCCAAAGATTCATTATACTTAAAACTGATATTAATATTTGATAATTGATAAATTAAAGCTTCAGAATTAAAATCATCATCATTTATAAGCCCGTTTTGCATTGCATAAAACGTTACCGCCCGATACATAGCTCCAGTATCAACATATACATAACTTAATTTTTTTGCCAGTTGTTTGGCAACGGTACTCTTTCCTGTTGATGAAAACCCATCTATAGCAATGGTTATTTTATTCATTTATCTATAAAGTTTGAAAGTGTCTAAAGTACTTAAAGTACGCTAAAGCGAAAAATACTAATTACTTTAATTATCGCTAAACTAGAAAAACACATTTGAGTGAGACTGAATACTGAGACTGCTTACTGAATACTAATTTTACTGCAAATCTATTTGTAACCCGAAGAAGTTTGAATTTGCAGCACTTGTATATTTTGCATGCGTATAACTAAAACGCATTTTATTCATTTTTATGGAAATACCTGCTGATAGTCCTGAAAAATTTCTTTGATCTACGATTCGCAGATCCTCTCCTCTTCTAAAATTATACCCCAAACGAATATTAAAGCCTCCTTCAGGAAATAATTCTGCTCCAACAATAGTATGTCTGATTACTTGACCTAAAAAACCAACTTTTTCTGAAGATTGATTACCTGATAAATCGCTAGCTATTCTAGCAGGGTTTGGTCTTGAAATTGGCCACTCTTGTAAGTTTTCTAGTGTTACATGCCAACGAATTGGCACATTCTCTAAACGCTGAGACATGCCAAAAGCAACTTCAAATGGTAAACGCTCATTGAGTCCTGCATAAGTAGTAATTTGAGACCCTAAATTCCTAACGACTAAAGTTGCATTAAAGTCTAAATAGTCATTAATATATATAACTCCTAAATCTACCGCAGCTCCAAGTGAGCTATATTGCTCTAATTTTGATGTAATTAATTTTGCACTAGCACCAAAATAAAAATCTGAATAATCTATTTGTGTCGCATAACCAAATGACAATGCGGCTTCGTTTCCTGTAAACGATCCTGTGGAATTTCCAGCTTCATCATACCCATCAAAAGAACCGTAATTTACATAGGTAATGCCAGCATAAAAAGTTTGAGTGCGCCTATCAACAGTGTAAGCATACGAAGCCGTTCCGTAACCAATACCGCCTAAATAACTAGTATAATTCATTGCTAATTGATTATCCATTTCTACATTAATAGTAGCTGGATTAAACATAGCTTGTGTTACATCATAATCTACATTGGTTAACACTTTACCACCCAAAGCCGCTTGTCTTGGAGAAGATATCAAATTAAGAAATTGGTATGTCGTTTCCCCTCCAACCTGCGCCATAGATAGAGAAGTAATAGTTAAACAAAAAAATGTGATAATCTTTTTTAGCATATTTACGATACAAAGGAAATAAAAAATTTCTTCAAAATCTTAATATAATTCAGTTGGATTTACTTATTTATTAATTCAAATTAAATTTTTTATTTAGTTTCCCATTTGCACGGGAATGACAATTTTAAAGGAAATCTAGAAGCGGAACTTCTAGGAATTCTTTTAAAAGTAAATCTATCTTAAAACGATAGCATGTATCTTTTATTTTAATCGAAAAAAAATTCCTCAAGACAGCGTCTTGAGGTTTCTTTTAAAATTGTCATTCTCGCGAAAGCCGGAATCAGAAAAAACCTCGATTAATTTCGAGGTTTTTTCTTGGCAGTATTTATATTTTTTTTGCGTTTTTAACTTTCTGATTTGTAAGTGCAAATTTAATAACATCGCTCATATCCGTTACATAGTGAAATGTTAAGCCTTTTAAATATTCAGGTTTTATTTCTTCAATATCTCTCCTGTTATCTTCACACAACAAAATCTCTTTAATTCTAGCACGCTTAGCCGCTAAAATCTTTTCTTTTATACCACCTACAGGAAGTACTTTTCCACGAAGTGTAATTTCGCCAGTCATGGCTAAGCTTTTCTTTACCTTTTTCTGAGTAAAAAGTGACACTAATGACGTTAACATGGTAACACCTGCACTTGGACCATCTTTAGGTGTTGCACCTTCTGGAACGTGAATATGCACATTATATTTATCAAAAACCGATATATCAATTCCAAATTCATCAGCATTAGATTTGATGTATTCCATAGCAATCGTAGCAGACTCCTTCATGACTTTACCAAGGTTTCCTGTTATGGTCATGGCTCCTTTTCCTTTAGAAAGAATAGATTCTATAAAGAGGATATCACCACCAACACGTGTCCAAGCTAAACCAGTAACAACACCCGCAACATTATTATTTTCATATTTATCGCGTTCAAGCTTTGGTCCGCCTAAAACTTCAATGATAATTTCATTTGAAACTTTAATGCTATAGTCTTCTTCCATAGCAATATTTTTGGCAGCATAACGCACCATTTTTGCTACTTGCTTTTCTAAACCACGAACGCCAGATTCACGCGTATAACCTTCAACAATTTTCTCTAATTGAGGCTTCCCTATTTTTAAATGCTTATCTGTTAAACCGTGTTCTTTTAACTGTTTTGGTAATAAGTGGCGCTTTGCAATTTCCACTTTCTCCTCTATGGTATAACCAGTAACGTTAATAATCTCCATTCTATCTAGCAAAGCAGGTTGAATTGTTGATAAGCTATTAGAGGTTGCAATAAACATAACCTTTGATAGGTCATAACCCATTTCTAAAAAGTTATCATGAAATTCGCTGTTTTGCTCAGGATCCAACACTTCTAACATGGCTGAAGAAGGATCTCCTTGATGCGAGTTTGAAAGCTTATCAATTTCATCTAGAACAAAAACTGGATTTGATGTCCCAGCCTTTTTCAAACTTTGAATAATACGACCAGGCATCGCACCAATATATGTTTTTCTATGTCCACGAATTTCAGCTTCATCTCTTAAACCACCTAATGAAATTCTAACATATTCTCTTCCTAAAGCTTCAGCAATCGATTTTCCTAATGAGGTTTTACCAACACCTGGAGGTCCGTAAAGACACAAAATTGGAGATTTCATATCATTACGGAGCTTTAAAACCGCTAAATATTCAATAATTCTTCGTTTTACATCCTCTAAACCAAAATGATCTCTATCTAGAATTTTCATGGCGCGTTTAAGGTCGAATTTATCCTCGCTAAATTCATTCCATGGCAAATCTAAAAACAGCTCTAAATAATTTCTCTGAATAGAATATTCAGCCACTTGAGGATTCATGCGTTGCATTTTAGCAACTTCTTTTTCAAAATGTTTCGCTACATCTTCATCCCAAAGTTTTTCGCTTGCCTTAGCTTTCATCTCATCAATTTCCTCATCATGACTTACGCCTCCCAATTCTTCTTGAATGGTTTTCATTTGCTGATGCAAGAAATACTCACGCTGTTGCTGGCTCATGTCCATTTGAACTTTAGACTGAATATCGTTCTTAAGTTCTAATTTCTGAAACTCAACATTCATATACTTAAGCGTTGCTAAAGCACGTTTCTTAAGATCGTTGATTTCTAAAAGTTCTTGTTTTTCTGTAACGGAAAGATTCATGTTTGACGACACGAAGTTGACTAAAAACGAGTTGCTTTCAATATTTTTTATAGCGAAGGATGCCTCACTTGGAATGTTTGGACTTTCCTTTATAATTTCTAAAGCCAAGTCTTTAATGGAATCTATAATGGCTGAAAATTCTTTGTTCTTTTGAGCCGGTTTTGCTTCAGGAAGGTCTCTTATCGTAGCATTCATGTATGGATCTTCAGTAAGCACCTCGGCTACTTTGAAACGTTTTTTACCTTGAATAATTACTGTAACGTTACCATCAGGCATTTTCAAAACACGCAAAATTCTAGCTATCGTACCAGTTTCATGAATATCTTTCGCACTCGGTTTTTCAACAGATTCATCTTTTTGAGCAACTACACCAATAACTTTTCCGCCTTTGTTGGCATCATTTATTAGCTTAATTGAAGCATCTCTACCAGCCGTTATAGGAATAACGACACCTGGAAACAACACCGTATTTCTTAACGATAAAATCGGTAAGGTTTCTGGTAATGCTTCATTATTTATAGCTTCTTCGTCCTCTGGCGTCATTAATGGAATTAACTCTGAGTTTTCATCAAATTCCTGTAATGACAAACTGTCAAGGGTCGTAAATTTAGATTTCTTCATATATATATTTAGGTCAATCTGTCATTAAAACAAAATTGATCATTTTTGAGGTTTTATAATAAATATAGTAACATGTTGAATACGAGTTATTTGCAACTAAATCAACATACACAACACCACTATAAATTCAATAGCTATGCCATACGTGAAAATAAATATTCAAAAAATTAAATGTTTAAGTTTTACACCTTCCCCATTTTCTTCAAAACAAATAATAAAGCAATAGGAATAGCCAATAAAAAAATCATCAATAAATTGGTTTCAAACAACCAAGGTGATAACAATAAAGTAATGATATAACCGCCAACTGCCCCACCAAAGTGCGCATCATGACCAATGTTTCCCACCCTGTTTTTCATACCATAAATAGAATACAGCAAATAGCCAATACCAAAGATATAGGCAGGAATAGGAATAGGAATAAAAATTATATAAAGGTTCATTCCTGGTTGTAATAAAATTGCAGAATAAATAATACCACTTACTGCTCCACTGGCTCCTACTGCACTATAGTGATATTCGTTTTTGTGAAAATATAACGATAACAAACTCCCAACTAAAAGGCTTCCAAAATACACAAGAAGAAACTGAATGGGGCTTAATAGTGTTATAACAACATCGGCGAAAAAGTATAGCGATAACATATTGAATAACAAGTGTTGTGTATCTGCATGCAAAAACCCAGAACTAACTAGTCGCACTTGTTCACCACGCTTTACACCTCCTACATGAAATTTATACTTATCAAAAAAACTATAATCGCCAAAACCTTTATAAGAAATAATAACATTTGCTGCAATTATTATAATAGTTACTAAATCTAATTTGCCCATATGGTATAAACGTTTATTCTAAATTAATATATATTTGCGCTACAAATCTAAAACTAATTCATGCAATTTCTAGTTTATATTCTGGTTTATCCTCTTTTATGGATAATATCTATATTGCCTTTTAGATTACTGTATTTTTTGTCCGATATTTTTTATGCAATACTATATTATATTATTGGCTACAGAAAAAAAGTAGTTACGAATAACTTAAAATTAGCATTCCCAGAAAAAACAGATCAAGAAATTGCTTTAATTAGAAAACGGTTTTATCATCATTTTTGTGATATGATGTTTGAAGCCATTAAGTCTATTACTATTTCTGAATCAGAAATGCAAAAACGTTATGTTTTTACTAATGTTGAAGACATTCATACCCTTGAAAAAGAAAACAGAAACATCGTTTTATTAATGGGACATTATGCCAGTTGGGAATGGGTTTTTATCTTACAAACACATGTAAACCATAAAGGTTATGCGGTTTACAAAAAACTTGGTAATAAATATTTTGATGCGCTTGCTAAACGCATACGCGCCAAGTATAACAGTCATTTAATTACTACTAAAGAAACATATTCTACACTTATAAAAGCTAAAAAGGACAAGCAGTTAACCCTAAATGGTTTTGTTTTTGATCAATCTCCTAAACTTAACAAGGCCGTTTATTGGCAGGATTTTATGGGTATAGAAGTGCCTGTGCATGTTGGCGCTGAAATACTTGCTAAACGTTTGGATATGGTTACTCTCTTTTTAAAGGTAAAAAAGATAAAACGTGGGCATTATGAAGCTACTTTTCTTGATATCAATAGACATGCTAAAGACAGTGCAGATTTTGATATTACCGATCTTGCTTTAAAACGTGTTGAAGAGCAAATCCATGAAGCTCCTGAATACTATTTTTGGACGCATAAACGTTGGAAACATCGAGGGAAGAAACCTGGATAGAAAATTAAATACGGTTTCTGTTTTCTTTTATTATTGAATTCAGATTCTTTTTTCAATTCTTAATAATAGTGTAAGTGTGTCACCTCTAGCCCAGTGGAAAGGTCATAAAAATCGATCTGTTTTATAGGTTTCGACTGTGCTCAACCTGACATAAGAAGATAAATTTTCATTCTTATTTAATTACATTAATCGTTAAATCGGACTTACGTTTATAGATTACCTAATTCTCAGTTAATACATGAACCATAGCTGAAAAGTTTAGCACTGATTGAAACGGCATCTTTATTAAAACTTAGTAAACTACAATTTTGAAATAAACCAGTACAGACTGCCACGTCGCTTACTCCTTGCAATGACAGTACTAACTATTAGCAATCTCGCCAATTTCAGCAATAAATTTATCGCCTAAAGCATCGGCTTCTTCTTGAGATTTTGCTTCGGTATAAATTCTAATAATGGGTTCTGTATTACTTTTACGAAGGTGTACCCAACTTTCTGAGAAATCGATTTTCACACCATCGATAGTGGTTAATTGTTCCTTTTGGTAGCGGTTTTCCATGGCTTTCAATACTCCATCAACATCTAAACCTGGTGTTAATTGTATTTTCTTTTTACCCATAAAATAACTCGGATACGTTTTTCTAAGCGCACTTACACTTATTTTTTTATCGGCCAGCAAGCTTAAAAACAAGGCTACTCCAACCAAAGCATCGCGCCCATAATGTGACTCTGGATAAATAATACCGCCATTACCTTCACCACCGATAACGACCTTATTCTTTTTCATGAGATTTACAACATTTACCTCACCTACGGCACTGGCTTCGTACATACCGCCATGTTTTTCGGTAACATCGCGTAATGCTCTAGTAGAGCTCATATTACTTACAGTGTTTCCTGGTGTTATACCCAAAACATAATCTGCGCAAGCCACCAAAGTATATTCTTCACCAAACATCTCACCATGTTCATCTACAAAGGCTAAACGATCTACATCTGGATCTACAACAATACCAAAATCAGCCTTATGTTTTCTAACAGCATCAGATAAATCTGTTAAATGCTCTTTTAAAGGTTCTGGGTTATGTGGAAATTGACCATTTGGCTCACAATACAACTTAATAACATCTACTCCCAAATGCTCTAAGAGTAATGGTATTGCGATACCACCAGTGGAATTCACGCCATCTACAACCACTCTAAAACGAGCTGATTCAATGGCTTCCACGTTTACTAAATCTAAATCTAAAACTTCAATAATATGTAAATCTATATAAGCTTTGTTTCTAGTTATTTTTCCTAAACTGTCAACATCGACAAAAGTCATGTTATCACTTTCGGCGATGTCAAGAATTTTAGTACCTTCCACAGCATCTAAAAACTCTCCTTTTTCATTCAGCAGTTTTAAAGCATTCCATTGTTTTGGATTATGGCTTGCGGTTAAAATAATTCCCCCATCAGCATGTTCCATAGGCACTGCTACTTCTACGGTTGGTGTTGTAGATAAGCCTACATCAACCACATCAATTCCTAAACCAATTAAGGTGTTCATGACTAAATTTTGAATCATTTTTCCGGAAATTCGAGCATCTCTACCCACTACAACTTTGTAGTTTTCCTTAATGCGCTGTTGCTTCAACCAAACGCCGTAAGCAGAAGCAAACTTTACAGCATCAATAGGTGTTAGGTTCTCGCCTACTTGTCCGCCAATGGTGCCTCTAATTCCTGAAATTGATTTTATAAGTGTCATAAATATTTTTATTAAAACGCAAATATAGTATTTCAAAATCGGATTTCTTAAAACGGAATTCGTAAATTTCACCAATGAACTATTTAGCGCATATTTATCTTTCTGGAGATAACGATTTAGTAACTATTGGAAATTTTATTGCAGATGGCATTAAAGGAAAGCGCTATAAAAAATACTCTAAAGAGATTCAAATAGGCATATTACTGCATCGCCATATTGATACCTATACAGATGCACACAAAACCGTAAGGCTAAGTACCAAAAGGCTTCATAAAAAATACAGCCATTATTCTGGCGTTATTGTAGATATTCTTTACGATCATTTTTTAGCTAAAAATTGGGCATCCTATTGTGACACGCCTTTAGATGAATATATAGAAAACTTTTATGATTCTTTGGAAGCTAACTACGATATATTACCATCACGAATTCAAAAAATGATGCCTTACATGTTAGCAGATAATTGGCTATTGAGTTATGCATCTATTGATGGTATATCAAGAGTTTTAGATGGTATGAACAGGCGTACCAAAAATCGCTCTAGTATGAATGAAGCAGTAGTTGAACTTGAAGCCTTCTATACAGAATTTGAAAACGAATTTTCTGCTTTTTTTGATGAACTCATTGCTTCTTCTAAACAAAAATTAAAAGTATTAAACCAAGAATTATATGATTAAACACTTTTTATCCATTACGCTATTAATATGCCTTTTTGTTTCATGCAAAAAAGTTGAAATAGCCCCTGTAAAAGGGCTAATCACAGAACATGCCATGGTAGTTTCTGCGCGTGCTGAAGCTTCTGAAATAGGAAGCGATATGCTTAAAAAAGGAGGAAATGCTTTTGATGCTATGTGCGCTACTCAGTTAGCATTAGCTGTGGCCTATCCTTTTGCTGGTAATATTGGTGGTGGTGGTTTTATGGTTTACCGAAAAGCAAATGGCGATATTGGATCCATAGACTTTAGAGAAAAAGCACCGTTAGCGGCAACAAAAAACATGTATTTAGATGAATTTGGAGAGGTAATCCCCAATAAAAGCATATTAGGGGCAATGGCTGTTGGTGTCCCTGGTACCGTTGCTGGTGTTTTTGAAGTGCACGAAAAATTTGGATCTTTACCCATTCAAGATATTTTAGAACCTGTAATAGCCTTAGCATATCAAGGTGTTACAGTAACTGAAAAGCAAGAACAAAGGATTAAAAAATATCAACCCCTTTTCCTAGAAGCAAACAAACAACCCATTATTTTGGATTCACTTTGGAAAACCAATGACGTTATAAAATATCCTGAATTGGCCAAAACCTTAGAACGTATTTTGAAACACGGAAAAGATGAATTTTATAAAGGTGAAACAGCTAAAATACTTGCAAAATTTATACAAGATAATGGTGGTATACTTACCGAAGAAGATTTAGCAAAGTATGAAGCTAAATGGCGTACTCCAATAACTTTTACTTATGATGATTTAAAAATCATTTCGATGGCACCACCTGCAAGTGGCGGTATTTGTTTAGCTCAAATCATGAAAATGCTTGAACCCTTTCATTTAGATGAATACGGACATAATTCACTAAAAACCATTCAAGCTATAACAGAAGCTGAACGACGGGCTTATGCTGATAGAAGTTTTTATTTAGGTGATCCAGATTTTGTAAAAATCCCAGTTGAAACCTTAATTAAAGAAGATTATTTAAGTGGACGAATGGCTGACTTTTCGTTTGAAAAAGCGACGTTATCAAGCGATGTGAGTCACGGTAATATTAAAATTATCGAAAGTGATGAAACCACCCACTACTCTATTGTAGATCAATTTGGGAATGCTATTGCTGCTACAACCACATTAAATGGTGCTTATGGTTCAAAATTATATTGTTCTGAGCTCGGTTTCTTTCTAAATAATGAAATGGATGATTTTAGTAGTAAACCTGGAGAGCCTAATATGTTTGGACTAATAGGTGCAGAGGCTAATAGTATTGAGCCAGAAAAACGCATGTTAAGCTCCATGACACCAACCATTGTTGAAAAAAACGGTAAATTATATATGACACTTGGCACACCTGGTGGTTCAACCATCATCACATCAGTATTACAAACCATTTTAAATGTTCATGAGTTCGATATGACCATGCAAGAAGCGGTGAATGCACCACGTTTTCATCATCAATGGTTACCAGATGAAATTAGAATGGAACCCAATTTATTTGACAGAAATTTAATAAAAAAACTAGAGGCTTTAGGGTATATTATTAATGAAGTAGATTCGCCTGTAATAGGCAAAGTCGATGGAATACTTGTTTTAGATGATAACACGTACGAGGGTGGTGCCGATTATCGAGGAGATGATGCAGCCGTCGGTTTTTAACCGTTTTCTTTTTCTAAAACCATCATTTTTAATAATTTAGCCCTCAACAAACCCAAAACTAAACCTTTTTTAATGGCGGTTAAACCTAAAAAAAAATTAAAAATAATAGCTGGAGTCATCATTTTTTTGACACTACCAAGCCTATTGTTTTTTGGTTTCCTATACTTTAAATACAACGAAGAATTGCCAACTGGTGCACAAGGCGAACAAGCAGATGCCTTAGCATACAAAATGCTAGATGCTTTAGATTACCAAGCATATAAAACTACCAATTATATCGAGTGGACATTTAAAAGACGACATCACTACGAATGGGATAAAGCCAACAATACCTGCAATGTCTTTTGGAAAGCAAACAAAGTAGTCCTTAATTTAAACGATTATTCAAAAAGCAAAGTTTACATTCATAGTTTCAAGAATGAAAGTGACATGGCTCAAGAACTTATCGAAAAAGCCATTACATACTTTAATAACGATTCTTTTTGGTTGGTTGCACCTTATAAAGTATTTGATAAAGGTGTAGAACGCAGACTCATAAAAACTAGCAACAACAGAGATGCCCTACTAGTAACTTACACATCAGGTGGTTCAACTCCTGGCGATTCGTATTTATGGTTACTAGACAATAACGGCAAACCAACAGCCTTTAAAATGTGGACGTCACTGCTACCGATAGATGGGTTGGAAGCCTCTTGGAGCGATTGGACAACTACCGAAAGTGGTGCACAATTACCAACATTTCATAAACTTATGGTATTAGGTTTAGAGATTGATGGGGTTAAAGGAACAAAATAAGTTAGCAGTATTCAGTTCGCAGTTGGCAGTCATAGCACCTGTCATAATTCATCGGTCTTGTTTCAATTTTTTTATGGCGCATCCCTATCAGGTCAGGCTTTCACTACTCGCTTCCTCCTACGTCGGCGAGCTCAAACACACCGTTCAATCCCTTGCGCACCCATCCGCTAAGTTTAATTTCAAACCTTAAAATAACCTTATTTATCTGCATGATTATTACGATGTGTTGTCCCCTTGAGGAGACTTGAGGGGTGTTTTTCTAACAGCATCAATTAAGTCATAATTAAAATACAGTAATAAGTGTTAAACTTTCGTTAATCCATCTAAAATCTAGATTAATCACAAGCAATAAAGTACCTATTAAAATTTAGAGTTCATTTGAAAAAAAGTATAACTCATTTTAAAAATACTATTTAAAAAACAGGGTATAAATAGTATTCAAACAAATCATTGGAAAATATACCCCATAAAATAGCGGGTACAGCTCAAAATTCAAACAATCAATTCTGATAGTAATACTATTGAAAATAGAAATTTTTACCTCGTATATTAGCAGTAATAACATTAAAATTTAAGCTCTATGAAAAATTTACTTTATCTAATAGTTTTTGTTTGTGGTGTTTCTTATGCTGCAACTAATCCAGAAATTATAAATAACAACGACCCAAAAGTTGGAGATGTATTAAAAATTAAAACTCCAAAAAGTGTTTCATTTAAACATATTAATTTTCCGCGATTAAACTTTATAGTCAAACGAGGTGGTTTAGCAAACTATAAAAGTGTTTATGGAGAACTTGTAATTGTTAAAGAAGTAACTGATAAAAATGGAGTCATTCAGGTGCTTCTTGAAAGAAAAGATGGAAAAAAATTTTTTCGCTATCTCAAACAAGTCACAGCAAATTACACTGAGTCTATTGCAGCTGGTGAAATAGTCAAGGTAGAATAATAAAATCATAAATATTTTAAAGTAGAAGCTAAGTTGCCGTAGCTTCTATTTTTTTTAGTAAATCGAGCTATATTATTCTTAATAATTAAGATTAAAACTAATCATTGTTGTCCGACTAAAAATAGTTCGCTTAAAGAAAACCTTTGCGAACCCTAAGTTTTCAGGGCTTATAAAAAAGAGGGGCTTGCTTTTTGCGATTACTGAAAAATTTTATTTTTTAGAAAGTTATGAATTTAAAAATTACTGTTTATCAATTAGTTACAATCAAGTCTCTGTTCTTGGTTCTAACAGCGAAGCGGTCTTGATTCTTTAATCGGACACTACTAAAAACTAATATAAATTGACAAAAGTGCACACCAAAAATTAACAACTAAAATTGTAACTTTGCACTTTTGTCAATTTATGAGCCAATTCACAGATTTTATTGAAGTAAAAGGAGCCCGAGTACACAATCTTAAAAATATTGATGTATCCATTCCTCGCGAAAAACTTGTAGTTATCACAGGTTTGTCTGGTAGTGGAAAATCCTCATTGGCTTTTGATACTATTTATGCAGAAGGACAACGTAGATATATTGAAACATTTTCTGCCTATGCCAGACAATTTCTGGGTGGATTAGAACGTCCTGATGTTGATAAAATCGATGGGCTCTCCCCTGTTATTGCTATCGAACAAAAAACAACTAGTAAATCACCACGTTCCACCGTTGGAACCATTACCGAGATTTACGACTTCTTGCGCTTATTGTTTGCACGAGCTAGTGATGCCTATAGTTACAATACAGGCGACAAAATGATCAGCTATAGCGATGCCCAAATTAAAGCACTCATTATTAAAGATTTCAATGGAAAACGCATTAATGTGCTTTCACCTGTAATACGATCAAGAAAAGGACATTACCGTGAGTTATTTGAACAAATAGCAAAACAAGGTTTCGTAAAAGTAAGAACCGATGGCGAGATTCGAGATATTGTAAAAGGGATGAAACTAGACCGTTACAAAACTCATGATGTAGAAATTGTTATTGATAGATTAGTTATAGATGATACCATTGATAATGATAAACGCCTTACCGAAACCATCAACACCGCCATGTATCATGGCGAAGATGTGCTTTTAGTCATCGATCAAGACACTAACGAAACGCGCTATTTTAGTAGAAGCTTAATGTGCCCTACTTCAGGTATCTCCTATCCAAATCCAGAACCAAACAATTTTTCATTCAATTCACCAAAAGGAGCTTGTTCTAATTGTAATGGTATCGGAACGCTTTATCAAATAAATGAAAGTAAAATTATTCCAGACCATTCATTATCCATTAAAGCTGGAGCTCTAGCACCTCATGGACCACAAAAAAACAGTTGGATTTTTAAGCAATTTGAAACCATTGCACAACGCTTCAATTTCAAGTTAACCGATGCGTACAAAGCCATTCCTGAAGAGGCAAAACATATTATTTTGTATGGTGGCAATGATAAATTTTCAGTTGAAAGTAAAACATTAGGCGTTACTAGAGATTATAAAATCGACTTTGAAGGTGTTGCCAACTTTATTGAAAATCAATATAAAACTGCAGAATCCAGATCTTTAAAACGTTGGGCAAAAGATTATATGGACAAAGTTGAATGTCCGGTTTGCGAAGGATCGCGCCTAAAAAAGGAATCTCTTTATTTCAAAATAAATAATAAAAATATAGCAGAACTTGCTAATATAGACATTGTTGAACTTGCTGATTGGTTTAATAATTTAAATGAACACCTTTCAGAAAAACAATTAAAAATTGCCGAAGAAGTTGTTAAAGAAATAAAATCTAGACTCCAATTTTTATTGGACGTTGGGTTAGATTATTTAGCCCTAAATAGAAGTTCAAAATCATTATCTGGTGGTGAAGCACAACGTATCAGATTAGCTACACAAATAGGTTCACAGCTGGTTGGCGTACTATATATTTTAGACGAACCTAGTATTGGCCTACATCAACGAGATAATGAAAAACTAATCAATTCATTAATATCCCTTCGAGATATTGGCAACTCTGTAATTGTGGTAGAGCACGATAAGGAAATGATTGAGCGCGCCGATTATGTTATTGATATTGGCCCAAAAGCAGGAAAATTTGGTGGAGAAATTATTAGTATTGGTGATCCTGATGAACTAAAAACACACAACACACTTACCGCAGATTACTTAAATGGCACTAAAGAAATTGAAGTTCCTAAAAAGCGTAGAAAAGGAAACGGTAAGCTTTTAGAGATTAAAGGTTGTACAGGTAACAACTTAAAAAATGTTTCAGTTAAATTCCCATTAGCAAAAATGATTGGTGTAACTGGTGTTTCAGGTAGCGGAAAATCTACGCTAATTAACGAAACCCTCTACCCTATTTTAAATGCGTATTATTTTAATGGCGTTAAAAAACCAATGCCTTATAAAAGCATAAAAGGTTTAGAGCATATTGATAAAGTTATAGATATTAACCAATCACCAATTGGCAGAACACCACGAAGTAACCCAGCAACATATACGGGCACATTTAGTGAAATTAGAGCATTATTTGCTAAAATACCTGAAGCCATGATTCGTGGTTATAAAGCAGGCAGATTTAGTTTTAATGTAAAAGGCGGACGTTGTGAAACTTGCAAAGGTGGTGGTTTACGCGTTATTGAAATGAATTTTCTTCCAGATGTTTATGTAGAATGTGAAACTTGCCAAGGCAAACGTTTTAACCGTGAAACTTTAGAAATTCGTTACAAAGGCAAAAATATTAGTGATGTATTGAATATGACTATGAATGAAGCTGTAGCGTTCTTTGAGCATATTCCTAAAATATATAAAAAACTAAAAACCATTAAAGATGTAGGCTTAGGCTATATCACTCTGGGGCAACAAAGCACAACACTCTCTGGTGGAGAAGCGCAACGCACAAAACTAGCCACCGAACTATCAAAACGAGACACTGGAAATACTTTTTATATTTTAGACGAACCAACTACAGGTTTACATTTTGAAGATATTCGTGTCCTCATGATTGTGCTCAATGAATTGGTCGATAAAGGCAATACAGTACTTATTATCGAACATAATTTAGATGTTATCAAAACCGTAGACCATATTATCGATATTGGTTACGAAGGCGGAAAAGGAGGCGGACAAATAATAGTTGAAGGCACTCCAGAAGCCATTATAAAACACAAGAAAAGCTACACAGCAAAGTTTCTTAAAAAAGAATTAAATTAGCAAGCTTGGTTTTTGACCAAAAAAACAAATGTAAAGATTAATAAGATTTTCGCCGAAGTTTATCTTGAGCGATAGACGAAAGGCGGAAATGAAAAAAGAATAATATCAATGAGAAAAGAAAAACACCACAAAGGCTGGAATGAAATAAAAACAAACGATTCTTGGGCGATTTTTAAAATTATGGGCGAGTTTGTAAATGGTTTTGAAAAGATGAGCAAAATAGGACCTTGCGTTTCTATTTTTGGTTCAGCAAGAACAAAACCAGATCATAAATATTATAAACTTGCAGAAAACGTAGCTAAAAAAATTGTTGAAGCTGGTTATGGTGTTATTACTGGTGGTGGTCCTGGAATTATGGAAGCTGGGAATAAAGGGGCACATTTGGCAGGAGGAACTTCTGTTGGCTTAAATATTGATTTACCTTTCGAACAGCATGATAATCCATATATTGATAACGACAAAAGTTTAGATTTCGACTATTTCTTTGTTAGAAAGGTAATGTTTGTAAAATACTCTCAAGGTTTTGTTGTAATGCCTGGTGGTTTTGGTACTTTAGATGAACTTTTTGAAGCTATGACTCTTATACAAACACATAAAATTGAAAAATTTCCTATTATTCTTGTTGGTACAGATTTCTGGAAAGGGCTTATAGATTGGGTAAAAAAGACACTTTTAGATAGTTTTAATAACATAAGTGCAAAAGATTTAGATCTTATTCATTTGGTTGATACTGAAGATGAAGTTATTACTATTCTTGACAGTTTCTATAAAGAATCTGGGTATAGTCCGAATTTTTAAAAAGATTCACCTTTCACGCTATTGATTATATAATTAATTATGTAGTCATAATAACTATCATGTCAAATTATAAGCCATCATATTTTATTATATTGCACCGCCTTACATGAAATCATTAACCTTAAATGCTATTGAAAATTGAGAATACGCTTTCTTAACTGTATTGTTTTCTTCGCAATCTGCTTGTTATCTTTTGGTCAAAATAAAATTGACCTAAAAGCGGCTTTTGATATAGAAAATAAGCAAATTGCAATTTCGCAAACCATTCAATATCATAACACTACTGATAATGAGTTACAAACCATATATCTAAATGATTGGAATAACAGCTATTCGACTAAAAAAACACCTTTAGCTATTCGTATTGCTGATGAATATAAAAATGATTTTCATCTAGCAAAAAATGAAGATAGAGGTTATTCTGTAATGACTTCAATACAGCAAAATGGTGAGGATTTAATATTTACACAATTAAAAAATCAAATTGATATACTGAAAGTAGAACTAAAAGAACCTTTAAAACCAAATGCATCTTACACTATACATTTAGAATATTTAGTAAAAATACCAAATGCCAAATTTACTAAATATGGTATTACTGATGAAGGCCATGTAAACTTAAGGTACTGGTATATTACTCCAGCAATTTATAATGGAGCGTGGCAATATTACAGTAATAAAAATTTAGATGATTTATTCATTCCAAAAGCTGATATTACTTTAGAAATTGAATATCCGAACGGATACGCATTAACTTCAGAATTAAATTTAAGTAATCAGAAGCAACTAAATAACAATCAAGTAGTTATTGTTAAAGGTGAAAACAGAGTTAATAGCAAGATTTTTTTTAGCAAAAACTCTGATTTTAAGACTTTACAAACTGATGCTTATTCCATTGTTTCAAATATAAACGATGAAGGTCTTGAAGTGATTGACAAAGTATTAATCACAGAAAAAGTTACAAATTTCATTTTTAAAAACTTTGGCGAATACCCACATAAAAAATTACTACTAACTCAAATTGATTATGATAAAGACCCCCTTTATGGTCTTAATTTTTTACCAAATTTTATTAAGCCTTATCCAAATCATTTTCAATACGAATTAAAAATTCTAAAAGTCGCTTTACATAATTATCTTGAAAACACACTTTTGATTAACCCCAGAAAAGAACAATGGCTTTTAGATGGGATTCAAATTTATTATTTAATGAATTATGTAGATGAACACTACCCAAACATGAAGTTTTTAGGAACTATTGCTGATTTTTGGGGAGTTCGGTCATTTCATGCTGCCGACATGAAATTTAATGATAAGTATGTTTTGGCTTTTATGCTTATGGCAAGAACAAATAGAGATCAGCCTTTAACAATGGCGAAAGATTCTTTGTTGAAATTCAATAAAAATATAGCCAATAAATACAAAGCTGGGGTTGGACTAAAATATTTAGATGATTTTGTAAATCGTGATGTTGTTGAAAATAGTATTGAATCATTCGTGAAACAAAAGAAATTAACTCCAACCACAGTTACCGAATTTGAAAACTATATTAAATCTAAAACTAATAAAAATATTAATTGGTTTTTTGAAGATTATTTAACGACTAGAAATAAAATTGACTTCAAAATACGAAAAGTAAAAAAGACTGAAGATTCAATAACGCTAACCATAAAAAATAAGAAAAAAAACAAGATGCCAATTTCCTTATATGCGCTAAGTAATGATAGCATTGTATCAAAAACGTGGGTAGAAAATATAAAGGGTAGTAAAACTATTAAAATACCAAGATTAGATGCTAATAAATTAGTTTTAAATTACGAAAACACCATCCCAGAATTTAATTTAAGAGACAATTGGAAATCACTAAAGGGCTTCTTTTTTAACAATAAACCTTTACAATTTAGGCTCTTCCAAGACATTGAAGACCCTAACTACAATCAGGTATTTTTTATGCCAACTTTTGAATTTAATAACATTTATGATGGTTTCACTTTAGGAGTTAAAGCCTATAATAAAACGGTATTAAGAAAACTTTTCAATTATAAAATTGAACCTCGTTATGCTTTTAAATCAAAATCCTTAACAGGGTCTGCTTCAATTTTTAAAATGCATTACGTACAAGATAAAAACCTATATGCTATTCGCTATGGTATTGCAGGAGGATATAATTCTTATGCTGAAGATTTATTTGTTAGACAGATTACACCTTCTGTTCAATTTTCATTCAGAAAAAACGATGATTTTAGATCGAACAAAAAGCAATGGTTAAGCATAAGACATGTAAACATTCAAAGAGATAAAGATCTTAATAATATTTTAACTACTACAGAACCAAATTATAGTATATTCAATATTAGATATGTTAATTCAAATGATAATCTAATTAACTATAATAAATGGTACACTGATTTTCAGGCTGGAAAAAATTTCAGCAAGGTGTCTTTTAATTACGAATATAGACGACTCTTTGAAAGCAACAGACAAATAAACATTCGAGCATTTGCTGGAGCTTTCTTAAAAAACAAAACAAATTCTGACTATTTTAGTTTTGCTCTAGACAGACCAACAGATTATTTGTTTGATTACAATTACTTAGGGCGCTCTGAACGTACAGGTATTTTTAGTCAGCAATACATTACTGCAGAAGGTGGCTTTAAATCAAAATTAAAAACCCCCTTTGCAAATCAATGGATAACTACTATAAACGCAAGCACGACTCTCTGGAATTATGTTTTAGCTTATGGAGACATAGGATTAGTTAAAAACAAATTAGATGCGCCACATTTTGTTTATGATTCTGGAGTTCGAATAAACTTAGTTACCGACTATTTCGAAATATATTTACCAATATATTCCAATTTAGGCTGGGAAATTGGACAACCTAATTACGACCAAAAAATACGATTTAAATTCACTGCAGACCCTCAAGTTCTTTTAGGTCTCTTTAGAAGACGTTGGTTCTAAAACTTATATTATTATCACTTAATTGTTTTTAAAATTACATAATTCATAAAATTTACAATAAAAATAGTATTTTTTTACGAATTACGTATTATTTTAACATAGAGATTAATTGCAAAAAAGATGCTTTTTCACTACTTTTGCAAAACTAAAGCATGAACCTATGCAACCCTTAACCAACTTGAAAAACAATTTATCGTTCGAAGATTTTAAAGCAGAAGTTATAAATGACTATAAAACTGCTATGGTAAGTCGCGAATGTAGTTTACTTGGGCGCCGTGAGGTATTAACAGGTAAAGCAAAATTTGGAATTTTTGGCGATGGCAAAGAAGTACCACAATTAGCATGGGCAAAAGCTTTTATGAAAGGGGATTGGAGATCTGGATACTATAGAGACCAAACCTTTCTGATGGCTATTGGCGAACTTACCCCAGAACAATTCTTTGCAGGTTTATATGCAAATACAAATATAGAACTAGAGCCTATGTCTGCTGGCCGCCAAATGGGAGGCCATTTTGCAACACACAGTTTGAATGATAATGGCAGCTGGAAAGATCTTAGCAAAAAATACAATTCTAGTGCAGACATCTCTCCTACTGCTGGACAAATGCCTCGCTTATTAGGCTTAGCACAGGCATCAAAGATTTACAGAGAAGTTAAAGGTATAAACACAACAAATTTTTCAGTAAAAGGAAATGAAGTCGCTTGGGGAACTATTGGTAATGCTAGTACAAGTGAAGGTTTGTTTTTTGAAACTATAAATGCTGCTGGAGTTTTACAAGTACCTATGGTAATTAGCGTTTGGGATGACGAATATGGCATCTCTGTTCATGCCAAACATCAAACTACTAAAGAAAATATATCGGAAATATTAAAAGGTTTCCAAAGAGATAAAGACCATAAAGGCTACGAGATTTTACGTGTAAAAGGTTGGGACTATGCCAATCTTATTGAAACCTATCAAGAAGCTGCAGCTATTGCTAGAGAAGAACATGTTCCTGTTTTAATACATGTTCAAGAACTTACACAGCCACAAGGGCACTCAACTTCTGGATCTCATGAACGTTATAAAACCCCAGAACGATTAGAATGGGAAGCGAAAAATGATTGTAATGTTAAATTACGAAAATGGATTTTAGAAAGTGGCATTGCCACAAATGAAGCGCTTGTTGAAATTGAAAGAACTGCAAAAAGAGATGTAAAAGAAGCTAGGAAGAATGCTTGGAACACCTTTTTAAGACCTATAAAAAAAGAACATCAAGAATTAATTTCAATTTTAAAGCAAGTTGAATCTAATAGTGTCAATGGTGTTTTTATTTCAAAATTAAAAGATAGTCTAGCAAATATTGACGAACCAACAAGAAAAGACATTTTATCTCATGCTAGAAAAGCGTTAAGATTTACTGTTGAAGAGTCATTTCCTGAGAAAAAAACATTAAGTAATTGGATTAATACTGTTTTTGAAAATGTACAACCTGAGTTTAGTTCGCATTTATATTCAGAAACACAACGTTCTAACACAAGAATTAAAGAAATAAAAGCCGCTTATGATGATGGCGCAGAACAAGTAGATGGGCGAATCATACTCCGTGAAAATTTTGATGCCATTTTAAGCAGTTATCCAGAAGCTTTAGTATTTGGTGAAGATACGGGTAATATTGGCGATGTTAACCAAGGACTAGAAGGCTTACAAGAAAAATACGGAGAACTTCGTGTCGCAGATACTGGTATTAGAGAAGCCACTATTATTGGCCAAGGTATCGGTATGGCGCTTCGTGGTTTAAGACCCATTGCCGAAATTCAATATTTAGACTATATACTGTATGCTATACAAATAATTAGTGACGATTTAGCAACTTTACACTACAGAACAAAAGGAAAGCAAAAAGCACCTTTAATCATTAGAACAAGGGGTCATAGACTAGAAGGTATATGGCATTCTGGTTCTCAAATGGGTGGTGTTTTAAATTTAGTAAAAGGCGTTAACTTATTAGTACCTCGAAACATGACTAAAGCTGCCGGCTTTTACAACACCCTTTTACTTGGTGATGACCCAGCTATTGTTGTAGAATGTTTAAATGGTTATAGACTTAAAGAAAAAATGCCTAATAACCTAGGCACTCTTAAAACACCTATTGGAGTTGTAGAAACTATAAAAGAAGGTACAGATATCACTTTAGTTTCTTATGGCTCTACACTTCGTATTGTTGAACAAACGGCAAAGGATTTATTGGCTGTTGGCATAGATGCCGAAGTTATTGATGTGCAATCCTTAATGCCTTTTGATTTAAATCATGATCTTGTAAAAAGTATTGCCAAAACTAATAGAGTCATGATTATTGACGAAGATGTTCCTGGAGGAGCATCAGCCTATATTTTAGACAAGATTTTAAATGAACAAAACGGGTTTCAGCATTTAGATAGCGCACCAAAAACGGTAACTGCAAAAGCTCATAGACCTGCTTATGGCAATGACGGAGACTATTTCTCAAAACCTTCAGCAGATGATATTTATGAAGCTATTTATGATGTGATGCACGAATTGAGTCCTAATGATTTTCCTAAACTGAGATAACTCAATATTGAAATATAAATTTTTAAACCATTACAACAGTGATGGTTTTTTTATATTTATAGATTAATCAAACCAAGTTCATGAAAGCTGTTTCTGTAGTTACCATAAAAAAAGAATTAAAGCATCTGTCTTCTAACGAATTAGCAGAATTGTGCCTTCGCTTGTCCAGATTTAAAAAAGAAAACAAAGAGCTTCTCACCTATTTACTATTCGAATCTCATAATGAATCTGGTTATATAGAAAGTGTAAAAAGCTATATAGATGATGAGTTTGAATTGATTAATACCAACAGCTATTTTTATATTAGAAAAAGCGTTCGTAAAATATTACGAAACGTTAAAAAATTTATTCGTTACTCACAAAAAAAGGAAACCGAGGTAGAGCTGCTTATCTACTTTTGTGAAAAGTTAAAAGATTTCAAACCTAGTATTAATAGAAGTACACAATTGGTAAATATGTACAATAGGCAATTACTCTTAGCTAAAAAGACTATTGATAAACTGCATGAAGATTTACAGTATGATTTTAATTTGATGTTGGAAGAACTTTAACTGTTAGCTTTTAAAAATTAAAAATAGCTTTCCCTTAGTTTATTATTTAGTACTTTCGAAACACTTACATGCTATGAATGGATTTAGATAACCTTTTAGAAAGATACCAAGCTAAAGACGAAAAGGCTTTTGAAAGACTATACGGTATTTATAGTGATAGCATGCATGGTGTTATTTATAATATTGTGAGAGATCATGACATAGCTGAAGAAGTTATGCAAGATGTATTTATCAAGGTGTGGCATAAAGCAGATAGCTATTCTAAAGAAAAAGGGCGCTTTTTTACCTGGATTTTAAATATTTCCCGAAATGCAGCAATTGATAAAATACGCTCTAAAGCCTTTAAAAAATCAAAGCAAAACCTCAATACAGATTATTTCGTAGATATTATTGAAACTCATGAAAGTTTGGATGACAAAACCGATGCAATTGGTGTAAAAAAGTTTGTAAGTAAATTAAAAGAAAAATGTAAAGAGGTTATAGAACTACTTTATTTTAAAGGTTACACACAAAGTGAGGCATCTGAAGCACTTGATATGCCAATTGGCACAATTAAAACAAGAAATAGAAATTGTATTCAGGAACTTAGAAACATGGTTTTAAATTAATTATGGATATTAACGCATACATAGAATCTGGAATCTTAGAGCTATATGTAGCCGGATCGCTTTCTGAAAAAGAAAATGAAGAAGTCTATGCTCTTATGCAAGAACATCCTGAAATTCTACAAGAAGTTTTAGAAATTGAAGCCGCTATAATTAAACTTACAGCTTCTACTTCACAACGTAGCAATGGCCATATATTACAAAACGTCATGAAAGCACTAGGGTTTGAAGATAATGATATTAAAGTTGTGTCTTTAGTAAAACCAAAGTACAATTGGATTACTTACACAGGTTGGGCAGCTTCTATATTTTTAGCTGCTGGATTATTATGGACAGTAAATCAAAACAAACAATTACAATCTGATATTCAAATTGCAGAAACACAACAATCTTTACTTGAAACACAAATAGAAAACTCTAAAAACAGTCTTACGGAAGCCAATACATTCATTACTGTTTTATTAGACGATAATATTTCTAGAATACCATTGGTAGGACAAGGTACTTTTGCTGATACTTATGCAAAAGTATATTGGGATAAAACTACTGAACGCATATTTCTAGATGCCCAAGGTTTACCAGAGCCACCTGAAGGCATGGTTTACCAAGTATGGTCTTTAAAATTAAGTCCACTTACCCCTACTAGTTTAGGCACTATTGATGACTTTACTACCGACACTAATAAGATTTTTGAAATTGAAAACAGTAACGAAAGTGAAGCCTTTGGTATCACCTTAGAGCCTGCTGGAGGTAGCGCAACCCCTACTATGGAGCAATTATATACTTTAGGTGTAGTAAGTTAGTAATTGGAAACTCAATCAACTTAAAAATGAACATTTATCCTCTAAGTTCTAGTGGATGTTTGAATTTTAATGCATCTATTTATAGTGATAAACTGGGATTATACAATCAGAACTTGATTGTGAACGTTATTGAAATGCTATTATATTAAGAATATATGATCCTGATTGGTGGCGAAATCCAGAGCCTAAAAACAAAGATTACAGAAAAATAAGTGATAGTAGATATACGTTTTTATATTCACTATATGGTGAAGATAAAAAGATATTATCCTAAACTTCTCATAAAAAGAAAGTGCCTGACTATATTTCTATAATCAGACGACTTTCGGTCTAACAATCAAACCAACAAAAATCAAACACTTCAAAAAATTTTTCTTAAAAATGATTTTTTCTTTTCAAATAATTAATTTCCATATAATTTATACATCTCTTTATACTTGAGTATTTAAAAAGTATAAGTTATTGCAGTTTGCATTGAAAAGTTTTGATCTTGTATAAAATAAAAATCATTTACTTCATCATTATTTCCGAATAATTCTGGTTCAATTGAAAACTCAGTATCATTAAAACTTAATAGGTTATTTATTGAAAAAGAAAAAATAAACTTCCCAATACTATAATTTAGGCTCAAATCTAAATAACTAAAATTTTCAAAAAAAATAATGCTGTTTTCATAAAAAGGTTCTTCTTCTAATCGCATATTAATTGAACTCCTAAATTCTTTAGAAACAGCGGTTAACAACTCTAATTTGTAATAAGCATCAGTCGTTTTAAGAAAACTAAAAATTGATTCACCTTGAAAAACGTTATAAAACTTATTAATTTCTACTATTTCAATTGTATCAACATCTTCGATATTCCATGTAGTATTTTGACTATTAGTTTGAGTTCCTAAAAGAATAAATAATGCAATTAGTATTTTAAAAAATGAACCTTTCATAACCTCTATTTTAAAATTCTTTTACCTTTTTTGCGATGATTGGTCCCAACTCAAAAGTGCTTTCCAACAATTCTTTTTTTAATGTTTTAGCCATATCTATCATACCATTTGCTTTATAAATTTTAGCCAAATGATATAAGACTTCAGGCTCAAAAGTTTTACCTACTACATGGTTTTCCATAACTTCCAAAGCAACTTTTATATTGCCTTGATTATAATGTGACCATGCTAACAAATCGTAAGATTGAGCAGTAGGTCTGTTTTTTATTTCTTCTTTAGCAATTTTTAAAGCCTCTTCCGTTTTTTTAAAGTTTTCAGCTAATAACAACACATTATATTTATTATACATAGCACCATATAAATTATTATCAACTGCATTATTATATAATTCTAATTGTATTTCTTTTAGTTTTAAATCACCTTTAAATTCTGCAATTTCAGCTATTAACAAATGGTAATCTGGAACGTTATGTTTCTTTGTAATTGCATTTAAAACGCGTAATGCTTCATCAGGATTTTTCTCATAAGAATACACTATCCAAGCAATGCCTTTTTTAGCATATGCATCATGCGGATTAATTTCTAAAGCTTTTAAATAATATATGTAAGAAGCTTCAATTTCTCCTGCATGCCCATAATAATCTGCTAAATTGGTATATGCCCATTGTATTAATCCGGTGTTCTTAGTAGCTTCTGCTATTAATGTTGCATTCTTTAAATACATAATCGCATCATCTAAATGACCTTCATGATCACTCCATTTTGATAATCTTATGAGATAATCAAAATCCCTAGGATTTTCAATTTTACTTAAATACTGTTTTGCTATTTCTGTATTACCTAATTCTAAATGCACATCAAACAACATTTTTTGTGTAGCTTTTAGCTTATCACCATTAGCTTCTGCTATTTTTAACAGGCCCAAAGCTTGCTTAAATTTGTGTTGCGAAATATAATTTCTAGATAATGATCTTAAATAACTAGAATTTGTATAATTAGTCGCTTCATTTGCTTTAATTAGACTTTTTTCTGCTTGTATTAAATGATTTATATCTCCTGTTTGATTAAATAATAGAGATTGAGATGCTGCAGCTTTTACCAAATATGGAAACTGATTTGGCTCTTTTTCTAGCTTTTCTTCCCAAAATATATAATCTTGTTGCGCAGCATCTTTAATCTCATTTTTTTCTACTTCTAGATAGTGATTGTAATCTTGCGAATGTGTTACTAAAGCTCGTTTGTTAGAATTGTTTTCACATCCCATAACCAGTAATATAATAGCAAAAATTAAGAGGTTGATCGATTTCATTGTAATGTGTTTTTTGTTAGTGATTTTTAAAAAACCCGAGTAGGCTTTAAAAACATACTCGGGAGATGTAACCTATTACCATGGTGAGGCTAAATAGGGAAATGAGACTAAAAAAGGCTTATCGTTACTACTAACATTATCATTAGATAGTGTAGGGTTTTCAGAAAAATCTTCTCCTCCAAAAATTAATAATAACTCAACAGTAATAACATCATCAGCTAAAGCACGACCAGTTAAAACATTTGTGCCATCATAAAATGTTGTAGTGCCGTCAAGTGATACGTTTAACACATCTGTTGCTAAAAGACCTGTGAATGTTGCTGCATCTAACATTAATGCATTTTGATCTCCAGGGTTTGCATAAGCAGGACTCAATCCTAGTAAGTTTGCCTCAAACATACTTTGAAAAGCAGCATTCTGTTCAGAAGGAATAGTTATGTTAAACATATCTTTACTTGAAGAAGAAACAAATACAGTATTTACTGCTGGTCTCCCCATTTGGTCTGCTTGTATATAAGTTCCTGAAAAATCAGGTCCAGAAATCATTGTTGGGTCGTCGTCGTCGTTATTTGAGCAATTAAATACTAAAAATGACACTGTTATTGCTAGGGTAAATATTTTTAAATTTTTCATAATTTATATCTTAATAAGTTAATTGCTGTTATTATTTTGTTTTGGTTTCCACCCAAGTATTAATAGTTCCTAAACCACCAATCATGGCTTTAGGTACTTCAATTACAATAGACATTACATTTGAACCTGCAAAAGTATCTGCTCCTGGATTATTAAATCCTGTTGCTGTACCACCAATAATTGCAGAATACTGTGCAAAATCCATAAAGAATGGATCGTCTCTTGGTCCAGCGAAAAAGCTCATACCAGCATTATTTGCAATCGTAGCACTAGAATCATAACTTGTAATATCTACAACACCACTAGCACTTGCATTGGTTTGTATCGTACTGTTTAACCCTGTTTGCGATGGTGCTACTGGACCAAAAAAGTACATTTTACCATCTCTAGCAATCGCTTGGATTACTAAATCTTCAACATTGTCTCCTGAATTGTCAATGTTAATTTCAACTAATACATTTTCACTAAAAGTTGCATCTCCAGTACTTGACGGACTTAATAGACCCTGTAAGTTTGCTACAAATACTAAATTGTTCGTGTCTTCTCCTTGGAAGGCATAAAAATCGGTGATATCGCTTGTACCACCTTGTACTGCAGGAGCATCTATATGATCTGCTGCGATTGCGAAGAAACTAGCTACTGCTAAAATTCCAACTCCTAAAACTGTTTTTAAATTTTTCATGATTTTTGAGGTTTTTGTTATTATTAATTTTAACTCTCACACTACCTACGGAAAAATAAAAAGAGTGGTTTTGTTAAAATTTTGTTAAAAGAAAATTATATTTCATATTAATAAGACCAATTCCTTCAAACATCCTTAATAATAAGGTGTTATAAAGGGTTGGTAAGGTGAAAAATAATTTAAAAAAAAGAAAAAAGGAGTAGTAAACTTGAAGTAAAACGTTGATAATCTATCCTTAATATTAGTGGAAATTAGATTTTATACAAAGATTATATTGGGTTTTTAGTAGTTCAAATACTTTGTAATTAATTCAATTTGAAATACCATATATTTAATATAGACTACTTATATAAGAGAACATATATTATAGGAAAAACATATTCCAATAATATCTATATTAATTATTAAGAAAGAAACGCTTCAAACAGAAGCATCAGCTTTATTCATTTAATAACTCATCAATAAACCCTTCGAATTCAATCTTAAACTCCATATATTTTTCACCAGTTGCAGGTCCATTAAAACCAGTGTGTATCTTTCTAACTTTACCACTTTTATCAATGAATATAGTAGTTGGATAAGATAGCACATGATTAAGCATCGGTAACTTTTCATTTGCTTTTACTTTACTTGCAGAACCGTGTTGCGCCAGTAGCACTGGATATTCTATACCTACATCTTGCTTTAAACGTTTAATATTTTGAAAGGCTTTTTCTGATGTTTTAACATACTCAAAAGCTAAGGCAACAATTTCTAAACCTTGGTCTTTGTTGTTTTTATAAAATTCAGAATAGTATTTACTTTCATCTAAACAATTTGGACACCACGTTCCCATAATTTGAATTAAAATCACTTTACCTTTAAATCTTTCATCGTTTAAAGACACTATGTTTCCGTTTTCATCTGGAAAAGAAAATGCAACAGTATCATACCCTTCCTTTAAATAGGTTAATTGATTTGCATCTGGTAATTGAAAAGTATCATTTCGCTTTGCTGAAAAAGGTTCTTTCCAATGATTACCAGAATAGAACATACCATTCATAGTGCTATCCTTTACTTCCGCAGTAAATAAAAAGGCATGTGCGCCATCAAAAGTGGATAATTTTAATTGATTACCATTCAACGCACCTTCTAAATAACGATAATCGCCCGTTGTAGTCATAAAAGTTCCGGTAACCTTATTTCCGTTTTGTTTAAAAACACCTTTGGCTATATATCTATCTTCTTCAGAATTTGGGCTAAAAACAGTTTCCCAGTTTCCAGAAACGTCAAAGCTTGAAAGGCTTTCATAAGTTTCAAATCTAGAATCATTCTTTTCTGCCTTAAAATCCATAACTCGATCTAAATTTGGATTTACAAAACGTCCTTTCAAGCTATTATCTTCAATTTTAGCAACCATAAAGCCTTCAAAAACTGGCATTTGAATGTAAACTGAATCGTTTTTGTATTCAATATCATTAACTTCTATTACTTCTTCAGCATTAAAAACTTGTAATTCATTTTCAGAAATGACTTCAAAATTAAAAGGCAAATTCAAAGTATCATCCACCTTCAATTCTGCTCTATATCTACCATTTTCAAGTGCCTTTGTATTCCCTTTTTCCTTACAAGAAAACATTGACGCTGCTAATACTATAATAATTATGTGTTTCATAAAATGAATTTAAAATTTGTTAATCGAAATCATAGCAATATACTAACAAAATACGAGGCTTTATTTGAATGCTAGCTGCAATATTTTATCTTTGCCAATTCAAATAGGATATTGATTTATGCAAATTTCATATAACTGGTTAAAACAGTTTTTAAAAACAGATTGGACGCCAGAACAAACCAGCGAATTACTTACAGATTTAGGACTTGAAGTTGAAGGTATAAAAACCTACCAATCTGTTAAAGGTGGGCTTGAAGGTGTTGTTGTTGGTGAAGTATTAACTTGTATTAAACATCCAAATGCTGATAAACTTAAAATAACAACGGTTAATGTTGGTGGTGAGGCTCCTTTACAAATTGTTTGTGGCGCACCTAATGTTGCTGCTGGACAAAAAGTACCTGTAGCAACTATAGGAACTACTCTATATACTGAAGATGGCGAATCTTGGACCATTAAAAAAGGTAAGATTAGAGGTGAAGAAAGCCACGGTATGATTTGCGCCGAAGATGAATTAGGCTTAGGAAAATCTCATGATGGGATTCTAGTTTTAGATGATAAAATTAAAGTTGGTACGCTAGCTGCTGATATTTTTGATATTGAAAACGACCATGTTTTTGAAATTGGTTTAACACCAAACCGAGCAGATGCTATGAGCCATCTAGGAACTGCTCGCGATTTAAAGGCTGGTTTAGTACAAAAAGATGTTAATTTAGAATTGATTACACCATCTGTAAGTGCGTTTAATGTTGAAAATCGCACTTTAAAAATAGATGTTGATGTTATAAATAAAGATTTGGCACCACGTTATTGTGGTGTTACAATTTCTGGATTAAAAGTTGCCGAGTCGCCTGCTTGGTTACAACACCGTTTAAAAGCTATTGGTTTAAGCCCAATAAATAATATTGTTGATACCACAAATTATGTGTTGCATGATTTGGGACAACCTTTACATGCTTTTGATGCTGTAAAAATTTCAGGAAACAAAATTGAAGTTAAAACGTTAAAGGCTGGAACAAAATTTATCACATTAGATGGTATTCAACGTGAATTACACGAAGATGATTTAATGATTTGTGATAATGACAAACCCATGTGTATCGCTGGGGTTTTTGGCGGTATCAATTCTGGAGTTACAGAAAGTACCACAAGTATTTTCTTAGAAAGTGCTTATTTTAATCCTGTGAGTATCAGAAAATCGGCTAAGCGTCACGGATTAAATACGGATGCTTCCTTTAGATTTGAGCGCGGTATAGATCCAACTATTTGTGAATATGCTTTAAAACGTGCTGCCTTACTAATTCAAGAGATTGCTGGTGGAGAAATAACGAGCGACATTATTGATGTATATCCTAATAAAATTAAGGACTTTGAAGTTCGTTTAAGCTTTGAAAATGCTGAAAAATTAATTGGAGAAGAAATTCCGAAAGAAACGATTAAAGTTATTTTAACCTCTTTAGACATAAAAGTAAATAATGTTACTGAAACTGGTTTAGGATTAACCGTACCAGCGTATAGAAATGATGTTCAACGAGAGTCAGATGTTATTGAAGAAATACTGAGAGTTTACGGATATAACAACATTAAAACGTCAGAAAAACTTAATGCATCTATATCTTCTTCAACACGTTTTGAGGATTACAAAATTCAAAACATTGTTGGAAATCAATTGGCATCACAGGGCTTTTTTGAAATTCTTTCTAATTCGCTTACTACTCCAAATTATGTAGCATTAAGCGAACAATTAAAAGAAGAGCATAACATAACCATGCTTAACCCTTTAAGTTATGATTTATCTGTTTTAAGGCAATCGTTATTGTTCTCTGGTTTAGAAGCGGTATCGTTTAACATTAACAGAAAACGCTCTGATTTAAAGTTATTTGAATTCGGAAAAACATATCATGGTTATGATGATAAACGCGAAGAATTCAAACATTTATCCGTTTTTATTACAGGTAACCAAACTTCTGAAAATTGGCATGGTGATAATAAGAAAACAGATTTCTTTATAATGAAAGGCATCATTGTTTCTATACTTGAACGTTTAGGAATTTCTAGATTTAATGAATCTCCAATTAAAAACGATTTGTTTGCTGAAGGTATCAGTTTTGGTTTAGGAAAAAATAAGTTGGTTGATTTTGGTTTAGTTAAGAAACCTATTTTGAAACATTTTGATATTCTTCAAGACGTTATTTATGCAGATTTTAATTGGGATAGTATTTTAGATGTTATAAAGCATAACAAAATTAAGTTTAAAGTAATTCCAAAATATCCTGAAGTGCGTCGTGATTTTGCTTTACTATTAGATGACAATGTAACTTTTGAATCTATTTATAAAATAGCCAAACAAAGCGAAAAACAATTATTGAGAAACGTAAATCTATTTGATGTTTATCAGGGCAAAAACTTACCAAAAGGTAAAAAAAGTTATGCAGTTAGTTTTACGTTACAAGATGAAAACAAAACCCTTACTGACAAACAAATTGAAAAAATTATGGGTAAACTCCAAAGCAACTTTGAGAAACAGCTTGGAGCTGAATTGAGGTAATCTTATAATTTAAACACATATCCAGAGCTGTCAGGTTTTAAAAACCTGACAGGTCTTTTGAATTAGAAATTCTTTTTATACTTATATGACTATCGGATTTGTTACATAAACTTTTTTTGTCAATCAGGTTATCCTCTTTTTTTCCGGATTATTCGATTTACGGCTAAATTTAGGCCTACACACCCCTTAATCCCCTCTTTTTAGAGGGGAAACGATTTCTTCCCTCCTAGAAAGGAGGGATAGAGGGAGGTGTTTTTTTACAAAACTTAAAAGTTGACTTCATGTGCAAACTATCCGATAGTCATATATACCTATCCTTTTTCAATCCTCCTAATTTCGATAAACTCGAAATAGTCCTCCCTTTAAAATAATAAGGAGGAACAAGTTTGAATTATAATTTTATGGAAAAACAAAAGCAAGAAACTAATATTAATATTTTTCATTAATATTTTGTATTACGAACACTTATATTTAAAAGCGTCTGAAAGGTTTTTCTGTTTTGTGCCTTATACCAATTTAGTTTTAAAATGGTGTATTAATAATTTGAATTGTTTTTTGTTCAGATAAAATAGAAAATATAAGCATAGCATTAGTTACGGTTCTATTTTATATTGAAATATGAGCGAAAAAGAAACATAATTATATGCGGTATTTTAATGCTATATTGGTGTTACTTTGTATTCAAAAATTTTGTATCTTTATAAGACAACCTATAAAACTAATAGCTATGTCTAACTACATTAAAGTATTTACTGGTGAAATTAATATTGCGCAACGTATTATTTCTGATTTAGAGAAAGAAAACATAATTCCTGTTGTGAAAGACCAAACCGATTCTGGACTTACCCCTCTTTTTGGCTCTTCCAATTCGGTACTTAAACAAGTTTTCGTCCATAAAGATGAACTTGAAAGAGCGACTCCAATTATTGAAAACTTGAAAGGAAAATTACAGTCGTAAATATGTTATAGCCGTAATATTATTTTGCTCCTAAAGGCATTAATTATGAATGTTTTGTTTTTGACTTCCTCTATTTTATTGAGATAAAAACCCTTTATTTCTGCGCTATCGCTGAGTTTTACTTAGTGGTAACAAGTGAATTAATTTGTCGATTTTATTTTCAATTTTCTCTAAACACTTTCCAGATACGCTCGTGCCTGCGAACTGATAACTGCAAACTGCGGACTAGTTGCGTTAGGGATTGTAATGGAAAGCCCACAGTGAGGTACGAGCGAGGACTTGTAATGGAAAGCCCGACCCTTTTCGGGTAACGCCCAAAATTATTTTATTTTAGATTAAGCGTTAACCGCATACATTTTATCGCGTAATTCTTTAATCTTCTTGTCTTGCATATACTCATCAAATGTTGTGTAACGATCAATAACGCCACTTGGTGTTAATTCTACAACTCTATTAGCAACAGTCTGTGCAAACTCATGATCATGAGTGGTAAATAAAATAGTGCCCTTAAAGTTTTTAAGGGAGTTATTAAATGCCGTAATACTCTCCAAATCTAAGTGGTTTGTTGGCTCATCTAATTGTAACACATTTGCTCTCATCATCATCATTCTAGATAACATACACCTAACTTTTTCTCCTCCTGATAATACTGATGATTTTTTAAATGCCTCTTCTCCACTAAAAATCATTTTACCTAGAAACCCACGAATATTAACTTCTTCACGTTCTTCTTCAGTAGTTGCCCATTGGCGTAACCAATCTATTAAAGTTAACTCATTATTAAAAAACTCACTATTATCTAGTGGTAAATAGGATTGTGTTGTTGTAACACCCCACATAAATTTACCAGAATCAGCTTTTTCTTTATTATTCAATATTTGATAAAATGCTGTAGTTGCTCTAGAATCTCTAGAAAACACCACCACTTTATCACCTTTGGCTAGGTTTAAATCAATATCTTTAAATAACGTTTCACCTTCTGTGGAAACTGATAAGCCTTCAATATTTAAAATTTGATCTCCTGCTTCTCTATCGCGTTCAAAAATAATAGCTGGATAACGACGACTAGTTCGTCTAATATCACCAATATTAAGCTTTTCAATCATTTTCTTTCTACTGGTTGCTTGTTTACTTTTTGCAACGTTAGCAGAAAAACGACGAATAAATTCTTCCAATTCCTTTTTCTTCTCTTCTGCCTTTTTATTCTGTTGCGCATGTTGTCTTGCGGCTAATTGCGAGGACTCATACCAAAACGTATAGTTACCAGAAAAGTGATTTATTTTCCCGAAGTCAATATCAGAAATATGTGTACAAACGGCATCAAGAAAGTGTCTATCGTGAGATACAACAATCACGCAGTTATCATAGTTTGCTAAAAAGTTTTCCAACCACGAGATAGTTTCGTAATCTAAATCATTGGTAGGCTCATCCATAATCAACACATCCGGATTTCCAAATAATGCTTGCGCCAATAGCACACGGACTTTTTGTTTACCATCTAAATCGGCCATCAAAGTATAATGAAACTCCTCCTTAATCCCCAAATTAGATAACATAGAAGCGGCATTACTATCTGCATTCCATCCATCCATTTCTTCAAACTTAACTTGAAGCTCGCCTATTTTTTCAGCATTTTCATCTGAATAATCAGCATAAAGCGCATCAATTTCAGTTTTAATTTTATGCAATGGTTTGTTACCCATCAAAATCGTTTCTAAAACTGTATGGGCATCATATAAATTATGATTTTGTTCTAAAACAGACATACGCTTACCAGACTCTAAAGACACATGGCCTGAAGTTGGATCTTGTTTTCCTGAAATAATCTTTAAAAAGGTAGATTTTCCAGATCCATTTGCGCCAATAATACCATAACAATTACCATTATTAAAAGTGGTATTAACGTCATCAAAAAGAACACGTTTACCGAATTGAACAGAAAGATTTGATACTGATAGCATAGAGCAAATTTTTATTTTTTTGCAAAAGTAAAAAATTCCATTGGTTAGGCGAAACATCCATAACTAATAATTTACTTATTAAGCAAAAAATCAATATTGGTGCTTCATTACCTGTCCCGATAATTTAGTGATGACAAATAAAAATTATAAGTATAAGCACATGAAACATAGGGAGTCTAATTTTAAGTATTTAAAGCTTTTAAGCGTGTATTTGTTTAGTAAATATTTAACAACGCATTAACAGGACTTTATAAATACAAGCTATATTTTTGTTGGTACAAATCACTCAGAAGGAATTTATGAAGTTATACTTTACTTTTATAATTATTCTTTTAACAATTATGGGTTGCAAAAAAGATAGTGACGAAGCTACCATTAATTTTGCTTACCTAGGTGGAGAGATAATTAACCCGAATACGAATTATATTGTTTTGTCTAAAAACGAAGCCATTATTGATACGGTTAAGTTAGATGGTAGAAACAGATTTCTATATAAAATTGATGATTTAAATGAAGGCTTGTACACGTTTAGACATGGTGGTGATTTTCAACTCATATTACTTGAACCTGAGGATAGCTTATTATTTAGATTAAACACATTAGATTTTGATGAATCACTTGTTTATAGTGGAAACGGAGATAAAAAAAACAATTATTTTATCAATGAGTATTTAGAAAACGAGCAGGAAGAGAAATATATTGTTCAGCTTTGTCAGCTTGATGGTTTTACATTCCAAAAACGTGTAGATTCTTTGAGAACTTCAAAATTAAAAGCATTAGAAAATTTTACCAATAAATATGACCCGTCGCCTTTGTTCTTAAAAATAGCAAAAGCAAATATTGATTATTCTTATTTTTCTAGTAAAGAAGTTTATCCATTTGTGCATTACGGGAAAAATAAAGCTGCAATTTTAAAATCATTAAATGAAGATTTTTACGATTATAGAAAAGCTATTGATTATAATGATGCTTTTTTGAGCAATCATCATAATTATAATAAGTTCTTAAGGTATAATTTGAGCAATTTATCACTTAAAACACATGATAAACACGATCATAATGCATGTTATGATAGAAATTCTTTGTGCTATAATTTAGATAGGCTAAAGCTTATTGATAGTTTAATTACAAACCCAACAGTTAAGGATGAATTACTATATCATTTTGCCATGGGTTTTCTATCAAAAAGTAAAAATGAAGAAAGTAACAATACACTTCTAAAGTCTTTTTTGAGCAAAAGTGAAAGTGAAAAAAGTAAAGCGTTGATGGTGCGTTATACACATTCCATTAACCGTTTGAAAGCGGGTGTAAAACTACCAGAAATTAATCTTATAAGTTATAATGAAGATGATGAAGATGAACTTAAAATTAGTACTCTTATAGATTCTCCTACGGTGCTAAGCTTCTGGTCTCATGCATATTATGAGCATTTTAAGGAAAGTCATTATAAACTAAAAGAACTAAAAGCAAAATACCCAGAAGTAAAGTTTATTGTTATTAATATAGATAATTATGGCTTAGAGAAATCTAAAAGACTATTAGAAGGTCATGGTTTTAATAACACGAATGAATTTAAGTTTAAAAACCCCGAAGAGGCTTTAGAGTTATTTGCTATTTATCCGATGACAAAAACTATACTTGTTGATAAGAATAAAAAGATAATAAACAGTAATACTAATATTTTTTCAGCCCATTTTGAAGAGCAATTACTTGGTTTAATAAATAGGTGATAATTAGATCTTAGAATATAGATTAATAGAAGCTAGATACTAAAGCTTTTTGTAAAAAAAATGTTTCTAAATTCTAATTGTCTAGATTTTTTTGTCTAAATTCTAGACTCTATTTTAATCACAACTTATAGTGCTTCATCAAAAGTTTCTCATAAACCTTATCTGGTAGAATTCGTTTTAAAACAATAGAGAATTTCTGCATAAACTCCCCTACTTTATAATGTCCTTTCGGATTTGGAGTGTTTATAATTTTATAAACCGATTTTGCCATCATATCAGGATTGCTTCCATTATCAACGTGAGTATTCATTAAATCTAAAGTATCTCCATAAGGCTTTTTATATGGTGAATCGTGAAGAAGCGGTGCATGATATCTCCCTGCCGCAATATTGGTTGCAAAATCTCCAGGAGCAACATTAGTCATTTTTATATTAAAGTCCTTAATTTCCATTCTAAAAGCTTCTGTTAAAAGCTCTAAAGCACCCTTGCTAGCACTATAAACACCTCTGTATGGTAATCCCATATAACCGGCAATCGATGTAATGTTTATAATTAATCCAGCATGTTGTTTACGCATTTGAGGCAATACTGCTTTAATAACATTTATTGGTCCGAAAAAATTAGTGTCAAAATTGTTTTTAATTTCAGCGTTCGGGGTTTCTTCAATGGGTCCTGTTATTCCTGCTCCAGCATTATTTATAACAACATCTAATTTTCCTTCTTTATCAATAATGGTATTAACTGTTTCAGAAATAGTGGCTTCATCCTTTACATCTAAAGCAAGAATTGGGAACTTACTTTGTTTATACTTTTCAGGGTTTCTACTCGTGCCATAAACTATAAATCCCTTTTCACTTAAAAACTCACCTATAGATTTACCAATACCTGAAGAACCACCTGTTATTAAAACAACTTTAGACATAATGATTGAAATATTTAATGCTTAAAAATACAATAATAATCATGAGATTCCCATCTTCATGAGAATACAATAAACTAAAAAATCTTGATTCGCCTTAGCTTTCAAGATTTAAGTTTCTATAAAGAGATCCCAACCTTCGTTGGGATGTCCAAAATAAAATATTTTGATGCGCTTAGCTTTCAAAATCTAAATTTTGGGCACAAAAAAAGGCAAGCTACCTACATCACACCGCTACGACCATTTACCTTTGCTTCGTTCCCGATCTGGAGGATTCAACAGGAGCTGGTTGTGTAGGACTTGCCAGTTGCAAAGATACAACCTTTTAAAATTTTCACAATGATTTTTTAAACTGATTTTAAATAAATACCTTGCTTTAAATTATAAATTTAAAATGAAAAGATTCAAATATCTCACAATCATATTTTTAAGTGTATTACTAATTTCTTGTGGTTCAAATTCTGGTCATAAAAAAAGTGATTTCAGCATTAAAACTAATGCAGTGAAAGGCAATATTTCTAATAATGAAACACTACAATTGTCTTTAAAGAACAAAAAAAATCATACTATTGATTCTGTTTCATATCGTTTAAATGGAATTAAAATCAATGCGGCTTCCACCTTAGAGAACTTTAAACTAGGTAAGCAAACCATTGAAGCAACTGTATATTTTGATGACGAAAAACAAACAACCACATCAACAATAACCATTCTAAACAGCGAAATACCTAAAGTGTATACTTATAAAATAATTAATGAATATCCACACGATATAACATCCTATACACAAGGTTTAGAGTTTCATAATGATACGCTTTATGAAAGCACGGGACAACTTAAAGAATCTAAGCTTAGAAAATTAGATTACAAAACGGGTAAGGTTATTAAAGAACTAAAATTAGCAGATGAATATTTTGGAGAAGGACTTACTATTTTAAATAATAAAGTATATCAATTGACTTGGCAAAAGGGTACAGGTTTTGTTTACGATGTTAACACATTTGAAAAACTAAGCAGTTTTAGATATGGTAATAGTAAAGAAGGTTGGGGTTTAAGCAACTATAACAATACCATTTATAAGAGTGATGGCACTGAAAAAATATGGCTGCTAAATTCTGAAACTTTAGTTGAACAAGAGTATATTCAAGTATATACTAATAAAGGAAAAATAATTGGTATAAATGAGATGGAATGGATTGATGGAAAAATATATGCTAATCGCTATCAAAAAGATGGTGTAGCCATTATTAATCCTAAAAATGGAGCTGTTATAGGTGTTGTAGATTTTAAACCTTTAAAAAAATTGGTTAAACAACATGAAGGTTTAGATGTTTTAAATGGCATAGCATACAATCCAAAAACGAAAACTATTTTTGTAACTGGCAAACGCTGGAATAAATTATTTGAAGTTGAGATTGTAGAGAAATAAACACCAATAAAAAATGGATGTTTTCAAACTGGTTTAAGCTTTAGAGTTTAAACCAGTTTTTAGTTATCGTATTTTCTATATCATGATTTCCTTTGTGAACAAACTCGTTCTTTATAGCGTTATACTCGTAATCTTTACCCCAAGTTTCAAAATGCTTCGACACTTCTTTTATTGCATCACAAATAAATTCAATGTCGCCATTAGTCATTGTTGGGTGAATAGACATTCTAATCCAACCTGGGCGCTCCATTAAACAGCCTTCAAGTATTTTTTCCTCAATAGCCTTTGAGGTAAGTTGATCTACATGTAATAAATAATGTCCATACGTACCAGCACAAGAACAACCACCACGGGTTTGCACGCCAAACTTATCATTCAAAAGTTTAACAATCAAATTGTAATGTGCATCATCTATATAAAAAGAAAACACCCCTAACCTATCTTTATGTTCTGGTGCTAAAATTTTAAGATTATCAATTTTAGAAAGACTATCAAAAACTAACTCGTTTAATTCGTGTTCCCGATCTAAAATATTTTGAACACCCATTTTTTCTTTTAATTGAATAGATAATGCTATTCTTATAGCTTGTAAAAAACCAGGAGTTCCGCCATCTTCTCTAGTTTCAATATCATCTATAAAATCATGGTCGCCCCAAGGATTTGTATAACTTACAGTTCCTCCTCCAGGGTTATCTGGTACTAAGTTTTTGTATAATTTTTTATTAAAAATCAATACTCCTGATGACCCTGGTCCTCCTAAAAATTTATGAGGCGAAAATGTAATAGCATCTAGGTATTCATCACCATGTTCAGGGTGCATATTGATATTAACATAGGGTGCAGAACAAGCAAAATCTACAAAACAAAGGCCGTTATTTTGATGCATAATTCGTGCTATCTCATGGTAATTTGTTCGAATACCTGTAACGTTAGAACATCCTGTAATCGCTGCGATTTTTATTGGACAGTTTTTATGTTTTTCAATAAGTTCTTTTAACGTGATTGCACAAGGAAAACCATCTTTATTTGAAGGAATAACTTCTACCCTAGCAATAGTTTCTAACCAAGATGTTTGATTAGAATGATGCTCCATGTGTGACACAAAAATGATAGGGCGTTTCGCTTCAGGAACATCAGTATGATCTTTTAAATTTTCACAAAGTTTAAGCCCTAATATGCGTTGGAACTTGTTTATAGCACCTGTCATACCTGTGCCAACAGTAATTAACACATCATCTTTTGATGCATTTACATGATTTTTAATAATATGTCTAGCCTCATGGTAAGCCAGAGTCATAGTTGAGCCAGTAATAGATGTTTCAGTATGCGTATTAGCTACATAAGGCCCTATTTCGGTAAGTAGCTTTTCTTCTATAGGTCTATATAATCTTCCACTTGCTGTCCAATCTGCATAAATAATTTTTTTTCTTCCGTAAGGCGAATCAAAATATTTATCTACACCAACAATATTATTTCGAAACTGCTCGAAATATTGTTCTAGTTTTGAAGGGTGATTTATTACTGAATCAGTCATCATATCAATTAAGATTTATAAAAACTCTATTTAGCTTTTTTAAAAGCTTTTAAACCCTTAGCTAAGAACTTAGCATATTCATCTTCATCTGGAGTATATCCTACAGGTTCAGTTAAGACTTTAGTGCCGTCAGAATTTAATAAGACATAATATGGTTGTGAATTTGACTTAAAAAATTGCGTTTGAAAATTGGCCCATTTATGCCCATAATTCTTAAGTAAACGTTTGCCTCCGTTCACTCTATTCACTTCAACTTTTTCATCTGCTGGTAAATCTTTTTTATCATCAACATAAAGAGAAATTAAAACATATTCGTTTCGCAAATAGTTATCAATTTTTTCTAATGGCCATATATGTTCTTCCATCTTCCTACAGTTTACACAAGCAAAACCTGTAAAATCGATCATAATTGGCTTATTAACTTGTTTTGCGTAAGCTATACCTTCCTTTAAATCTTTAAAAGTTTTAAGATTATTTGTTGAAGCACTAGGATACAGCCAACTATATCCTACAGGAGGCGCTAAACCACTTAGTAAAGTTAAAGGCGTAAACGTATTTGTTTCTTTATTTACTCTAAATCCAGATACTAAATAGATTGCAAATGCAGCTACCAATATGCCTCCCGCAATTCTAGAGAATGATAATTTTTTAATTGGAGAATCATGTGGAAACTTTATTTTCCCAAATAGATATAATGCTAAACCTGCAAAAATAATAATCCAAAGCATTAAAAATGGTTCAATCTTTAATAATCCCCAGTGTTTTACTAAATCGGCATTAGATAGGAACTTGAATGCCAATGCTAACTCTAAAAACCCTAAAATCACCTTAGTTGTATTTAACCAACCTCCAGACTTTGGTAACGCGTTCATCATATTTGGAAACATAGCGAACAATGCAAATGGCAAACCTAAAGACACACCAAAACCAGCCATACCTGCTGTAAGCTGCCATGCACCTCCATCGGCTGTGAGCGATCCTGCTAATAACGACCCTAAAATTGGCCCAGTACAAGAAAATGAAACAATAGCCAAGGTTAGTGCCATAAAGAAAATCCCAATTACACCTCCAGCATTTTCACCTTTAGTGGTTTTGTTTGTCCAACTTGATGGTAATGTTAATTCATAATACCCAAAGAATGAGAAAGCAAAAAACACAAAAATTATAAAGAAAATGACATTCAACCACACATTCGTTGATATCTCATTTAATATATCTGGGTTAACAGAATCTAAAAGGTGAAAAGGGATACTTAATATTAAATAAACTAATAAAATAAAAAAGCCATATAGCAGCGCTTTTCCAATTCCTGAACTTTTACTTTGACTCCCTTTTTTTGTAAAAAAACTAACAGTTAGCGGAATCATTGGAAACACGCAAGGTGTTAAAAGTGCTAACAAACCTCCAAGAAAACCTAATCCAAAAATAGTCCAGAGTGATTTTTTCTCTTTTATTTTACCAGATAGCAACGTTATATCTTTAGGAGTCATTCCATAAAGCATTTTGTTTACCGACTCGTCATCTATGGATTGCCCGTCGATAACATTGGTGTTTTCTGCATTGTTACTTCCATTTATTTTAAAAATCAAATCGACTTCAGTTGGTGGTAGGCATCTGGTATCATCACAAACCATAAACTCAACGGTAGCATTTACAGATGTAACATCTCCTATTAATTCAACTTTTTGTACAAAAATTGCAGACTTTTCGAAAAATTTTATCATCATTTGAAAAACGGGGTCGTCAACAGTTCGTCCCACTTCTTCACTTGTATTACCAATAAACTTAAAAGCACCATTGGCATCATCAAAAGTAAATGTTGTAGGTATAGGGCCATCTTCGGGAACATTTTGAGAATATAGATGCCATCCATCTTCAATAGTTGCTTTGCTTACCAAATTATATTCAGTATCTGAAAGTTTCTCAATAGAAGTTTTCCATTTTACGGGTTCTAATATTTGAGAATTACCAACTGTAAATGCTATTAAAGCGAATAGGAGGATTAAGTGTTTTTTCATATTTAAATTTTTAAAAGAAAAGGTTATAATAATACCCTTTTCTAATCTTTCGTTTTTAATTGACCTACAAGCTCAAAAAAAATAAAAAACAAATGTATAAAGAAAGATTTTGTGTTTTAGTTAAAGAGACAATAAAACAAAAGAACCCATACTAATAAAATGTTAAAGTTTTAATTTTTTGAAACTATTTATTAATCCTTAGTTAAGTACATAACAAAAACTAATTTTGAGAAAAAAATTACTCACAATTTTCTGGATAACAAAGTATCTCACAGGTTTTCAAAACCTGTCAGGTTTACGTAACGAAAAAACCGTAATATACAATATGTGTGCAGTTTATAGTTCTATTCTAAAATTTTGTCGTGTACTAAACATCATTAGTTTAATAGTGTTTTAATTTTATGGGTTTGTTTGCGCAATATTCTGTGCGATTTTAACTTCTATTCTATTGATTTGTGAAGTTTAAGATGAAGACAGAAACCTATTAGTTGAAAAATCTAGTTAGGAAGACGTAGCTGTAATATTGCTTTTGTAGCATATTTTATTTACAGTTAAATTGATTTTCTCTTAGCATGGATTAAAATAAATTACCTCAACTATTTACGCACAGCACTTTGTGTGCAAGGACAATTACTAATCCCTTGTAAAAAGTTTAACCCAATAGTAACAACGTGTGTACCGGAGTTATATGCCGAAAGCTCATTTGTTGTTATTTGATACGCATAACCAAAGTAGAAAATAGACTTTTGAAAACCTACCATGGGTCCTATATTTAAAGGTTTTAAAAATTGATCATTTAAGAATCGGTATGAAATTCCTGCCCAAAAATAATCGTCATTTCTATTATATTTTCTAAATTTAAAATTCATATCGGTACTAGACCTTTTGTCACTACTAAACATTTGATAGTAAATTGAAGGCTCAAATTCTAAACCACTCTTCTTCGGTCCTCTAAAGGTATAGCCAGAATAAATTTGGTAATTTAAAAGCAAATTTGGTTCTGAAACTCGTATCGTTTTATCAAGTTTTTTGTCTAAAATATTATTGGCATTAAAGCTAAAAAATGCACCCTTATATCTAAACAATGCACCTACATCAAAATTATTATTGGTTGTTCTTCTATCATCAGTAACAAATGGGTCGATAATTGGGTTTTCGTAAGTGGTGTTAAAATTATTAATATCAATTCTGAAATTGTTTATGTTATAAGAAATACCAAACGACAGGTACATTTTTGAGTAATAATCTAAAACTAAATGATGTGCAAAAGATATTTTTGCACCTGTTTGAATGGTGTTACCATTTCTATCATTATAAAAAGATAGCCCAACTCCAGTTCGGTCTGCAATTCTTACATCTCCATATATGGATTGATTATCTGGCGCTCCTTTTATTCCAACCCATTGTGTAAGCCCGTTTGCTCTAATTTTTAAATTATCACCAATACCAGCATAAGTAGGTGATACTACAAAATCGTTATCAGCTAAATATTGTGTAAATACAGGTAAATTCAACTCTTGGCTATAACTGTTAGCTATAAACATGAGAAGCAGACCTATATATAATTTTCTTAATTGCATAATTTTTTAGTTAAGGGTTTTAATTATCTGTACAATGTAAAATGCCCGACAAATTCACGATTGTCTTGCGGTTCGTTTAATTTTACAACATACCAATAATCTCCAGAAGGCAATTCTACACCTCTGTACTTACCATCCCATTTATCCCCTATATTTAATGTGGCTATTTTTCGTCCATATCTATCAAAAATATCGAAGGTTAAGTTTCTATATTGATTAGCACAATCTGGTCCCCAACCATCTAAATTACCATCACCATTAGGTGTGAAATAATTTGGAATACATACGTCAATATATTCAAAGAATCTAGTGGCAGATACTTCACAACCATTAGCATCAATAACAGTAACGGTATAATCACCAGATGCAAAAATTAGAAAGGTGTTTTCATTTCCATAAGATTGTCCATTCAATCTAAACTCATAAGGCGTTGCACCACCAGAAGCAACAGCTACAATTTCGTTTAATCCACCATCTTCTAATATTAAAGCAAGAGGTTGGAAAGTTTCTATAACAAAAGGAATTCCATTATCAGTAATTTTAACACAACCATTTGGATGACGTACTTCAATACTATGAGGTCCTGGAGATAGATTTTCATATATCCCTGATCCTGTTGCAAAAGCACCTCCGTCTAATGCATATTCTAAAACTGAAGTATCCGTTATACTTGAATCTACGGTAACAGTAACACTGTTAGTAACTGTGCTAGTATTATTTGTTATGTCATTAATACATTCGTAATCAATATTGGCGAATGGGTCAAGAATTACTGGTTCTTGTAATGGAATAGAAAATGGACTATCGCCACCACAGCTACCGCTATCTAAAACATAAACCATTTTTTCACCACCTTCTAATCCAGAAAAAGTATATGTTGTTACACCAAGTGGCAGCGGTGTATATGTTATATCATCCAAACTTACACTATACGGAGGTTCTCCTCCTAATATTTCTATAGTAAAAGAACCAGTTGAGTCGCCATCACATGGTGCTTCACTAATTATTGTATAAGTAAATCCTAAAGGTGCAGGCTGCGTAATATCAAAATTATAGGTTACATAACACCCCAATTCATCTTGAACCACAATGTCATAATTACCAGGAGCGAGGTTTTCAACGGTATCGGCATCAAAAAATTGATCTAACTGAGGAGATATAGCATATTTAATAGTTCCAGATCCACCAGAAGCGTTTATTTCTAACATTCCATCATTTTCTCCATTACAGGTCACGTCTATTGGATTGAATGTGACATCTAAAGGAGATGCTGCGTTTGTAATTATAACCGTTTCAGATATTTCAAAACAGCCACCACTATCAACATGTACTTGATAATTTCCTACTGGAAGATTTGTAAATACTCCAGGACTCGTTTGAGTTACAGGAGTAATAGGGTTTCCAGAAGTATCTTGCAATGTATAAACATAACTACCTAAGCCTCCTTCCGCGGAAGCGATAACTACTCCATTATCATCACCAGCACAATTTATTACAGCATTAGTTGTATCTAAACTCACTGTTAATACTGGTAATGGATCAATCGTAATGTCATTAGATACATTGGCTGAGCAACCGTTAGCATCTCGAACATAGTAACTAAAAGTACCATTTGATACAGGAAAAGTTATTGAAGTAACAAACGTTCCTATTACAGTTGCAAAGGAAGCCGTATCGCTATATTCATAAGTTCCTGTTCCTCCTGAAGCACTTAATGTTAATGTTGTTTGTGTTGTACAAGTTTGTGATGTTGCTTTTACTAAATTAGCCTGTATTTCAGTAGGCTGGGTAATAATAACATCGGCTGTTGTAAATTCACAATTATAACCATCAGTTACAACTACATTATAAGTTCCTGCTCCTAACCCACTAAATATAGGGGCCATTTGTGGTCCTGAAGAACTTACCGTTGGAGCAATCATATTAAGCGTATATGTGTAATTTGAACCTTGTCCACCAGAAACTGAACTCACAGTTATATTTGCATTAGTATCTCCAAAACATGATAACAAGCTTGGCGTAGCTGTAATTGTTGCGTCTATAGGAGTTGGTAAGTTTAACGGTACGTTTTCTGAAACGACACATCCACCCTCATCTCGAACATTAATAGTATATGACCCAGCTGATAAATTAGTAAATGTTCCGTTAGGAGAATAAGCCACTGTGGCTGTTCCTGTTAATTCATACTCATAACTTCCCCAACCTCCAGTTGCAATGGCAGTAATAATGCCTTTATCATCATCACAAGTAACATTGGATGTTTCGGTTGCTACCAAATCTAAAGGTTCGGATGGAGATGGGATAATAACACTTGATGTTGAAGAACAAAACGGACTTGCAGTTTCTGTAATATCTACGGTGTAAACTCCTGCTAAAAGCCCAGTAACTAATTGTGGGTTTGTTGATGTGTTAGCAACTACAACTCCTAAAACTGAAACAGACGAACTGTCAAAAACTTCATAAGTATAAGCTCCTGAATAACCACTAACATTTAGCTCGAATTCACCATCATTGTTCCCAAAACACGTTATAGCATTTGGTGTTGTTGTAAACGATGGAGGTACTGCACCTGGAAGTACCACAGTAACATCTTTAGAACAACTTGTTACTGTATCTGTTATAGTAACAATAAAAGTTCCAAATGGCACACCAGAAAATACATTTCCTGCTAGTGTAATTGATGCTGGGTTTGGGCTTATAGTATAGGCATAAGTTCCTGTTCCTCCAGATCCTGTTATGGTTATTTGTCCATCATTATCATTACAAGTAGGTAATGCTGTTATTGCAGGAATTATTTCTAAAGGCGCTTCAATATCTACTGAAACTAAATTACCACAACCGTTAGCATCTTGCACTTCAATCGTGTGCGTTCCTGATGATAAATTGGAAATTGTAAATGGTGCTGTATTAATTTGAAAAGCGCCACCATCAACACTATAACTATAAGGCGCTATGCCTGCGGTTGTTAAAGTAACATCAATTGCAAAATTACCTTCTGTTACAGTACATTGATTATTTAATATAGCTGTAATTACTGGTTCTGGATCTGATGGTAAAACAATAACAGGTGTTGATTGTAAACAACCATACACATCTTGAACATGTACATAATAACTATTAGCATCTACATTAAACGTACTAGCTGAGGCCCATGTAGGATCTGTAGCTAATGGTGGTGTTGCCGATGTTGTTAATTGATATAAATATGGTGGTGTTCCATTTGTTGCAATGGCACTAATAATTCCCGAGTTTGGATTACAATTAGCAGCTTTATCTATTGAAGCAGAAATTCCTAAACTAACAGCCGATTCTCTAATTTCAAAAATAACTGATGCGGATTCACATCCGTTAAAAGAACCTGTTCCATTTTCAGTAAAGCGAATATAATATTGCCCAGGAGATAAGGTTCCTGGAGCTGGTGTAGTAACTGTTTCTGGTGTCCCAAAAGTTACTGCTACATTTGTCGGTCCATCAACCAATACATTAGTGAATGCTGTAAATATTTCGTAATCAACAGATGTTGTTGTGCTATCAAAATTATCAATAGTGAATGTTACACTACCATTGTTTTCACCTTGGCAAATCACATTATTTGGAATAACTGAAGATGTTAAAGTTGAAGCTGGTGCTATAGCAGCATCAGCAGACTTTACATAATAACAATCGGTTACTAAATCATGAACCACAAACGTATAAACCACTCCTGGTGTTAGATTCGTAAATGTTCTTTGATTAGGGAATCCAACATCTGAAGGTAGAAAGGTTACTGTATAAGGCACTGAATTGAATTCTAAAATACCAAATTCATAACTTCCGCTTCCTACTACCGAAATAGCTTCAACTACTGCAGTTCCGCCAGTTGTACAATTTGGTACTACAGTTGTTACATCAATTAATAAATCAGACGGTGGAGATGCAATTATTTCTTGTCTTGAAAAACTACATCCATTAGCATCAACAATATTAACTGTATACGTACCAAAATTGATAATATTAAATGTGTGATCTTCATTCGATACTGCTGAATAAGGGTTTCCAGGAATCACATCACCAAAATTATTTGTAATGTAGTATGTAAATGGAGCTGTTCCACCCGTAACATTTTGTACTGTAATTGACCCTAAACTAGAACCTCCTGGGTTATTACAAGTAATATCGACTTTAGTTAATATAAAATCAATAGGATTAGGTTCTGCAATAGTTATAGGAGCTGTATCAATACATGAATTTGCATCGGTTAAGGTAATCGTATAATCGCCCGCTGGTAATCCTGATGTTTGTGTACCATAATCTGTTGCTGTTGTATCATTATTAACATTAATTACAAAAGGTGGTGTTCCAACTGCATTATTAATGGTTATGTTTATCCCTGCATTACTATCACCATTACATAAAATAGCCTGTGTTTGTACAACAGAAATTATTTCAGGTAAGGAAATAACATTAATAATTTGTCCTCCAGATTCTGCGATGCAACCATTAGCATCAGTTATTTGAAATTGATACGTTCCATCTGAAGCTGCCGTATGTGCAAATGATGAACCTACGACTGCGTTTAGTCCACTATATACTCCACCATTAAATGAAACGGCATAAGTAAACGGTGCTGTTCCACCGGAGATAGTTCCTGTAATAATGCCATCTGGTGAAGCTGTACAATCTAAATCTTTAGTGATAACTGTACTAACTGTTATTGGTGGCAATGGAGCAATAGTAAATGATTCGCTATAAGTACAGCCATTAGTATCTCTAACCTGGAATGTATATGTATCTGGACTTAACCCAGGAAAAATATTTGAAGTTTGATATGCCGTTGCAAAACCCGAAGGTGCTATAATTTGATATTCCAGAGGAAGTGTTCCTCCTGTTGTTCCAGTAATAGTCACATCAGAAGTAATAGCAGGACAACTTAAAAGTGTACTACTAAAATCTAAATCTGTTGGTGGATTTAATGAAGCCATTGTAATTGGCGCTGCAATGAATGCACAACCACTAGAATCTCTTATGGTTACTGTATATGTTCCGTCAGTCAATCCTGTAAATGTTGTTCCAGACTGGAAGTTTACTCCATCTAAACTATACGTATATGGTGCAGTTCCTCCTGTAGCTCCTGAAACAGTAATAATGCCATCAGAAATACAACTATAGGGTGTTGTTAAAGTAGCTGTTCCTATGACCGTAGCTAGAGTTGTTATATTAATAGTCTGTGGAGCTGTTAAACACACATCTGGTCCAGAACTATACTGTACAACTACCTCATAATTACCATTAGATAACCCTGTGAAAACATTTGAATTAGAAAACGAAGCACCATTATCAATACTATATTCCAATGTATTTCCATTTGGATTAGTAACGTTAAAAGTTATTGTACCAACATCTCCTGTATCAGAACAAACTATATCAGTTGCATTAACAGTGAAATCTGGAGCAGGAATAGCATCAACAGTTATTGATGTTTCCGCAGAACAATTATTAGAATCAACAACAGTAATATTAAATACACCAGCACTTGTTACAGGTATTATTGGAGTTGTTTGAAAAACTGTTGTACTATTTACAAAATAAAAATATGGAGGTGTTCCTCCTGTTGGATACACAGTAATTTCGCCATCTGTACACGTTAATGGTTTTGTTAATGCCGAAGTAGCCTCTAATAATAGCGGTTCAATAATATCAATATCACCAGAATACACACAACCATCTTCTGTTGAAACGTCTATAGTATATGTTCCAGGGTTTAAGTTTGAAAATGTATAATTATTTGGAATTATAGGTCCAACACTATTTACTAAAGTTCCACCTTGAGAAATTGAAAAGAAATATTGCGGACGTACATCATTGGCAGCTACCGAAATACTTCCTAAATCTCCATTACAAAATGGTTGGGTAATAATTGTAGAAACAGTAAAATCTGTTTGTCTTATTTGAACATCTGGTACTGTAAATATACACGGGTTTGGATCTACTCCTATTTGCTTAATATATATGGTATAGATATTTGGTGTATTAACAGAAAACACATTACTTGTTTGAAAGTTAACGCCATCAATACTATACTCATAACCATTAGGAACAGCACCTACAACAATTTCACCTGGAGTTGTACAATAAATATCTCTCGATGTTACCGTGGGCACTAATAAATTGGTGTAAACATTAAAATAAAATTGGTTGAAACATCCACCATCGTAGTTTAAAGTTAATCTGAATTGTCCTGCAGTATCTGCCATATAATTTGGACCAGTTTCAACTTGATTCCAAGTACAAGTGGCGTCTTCATTTGCACAATCTAGATTAGCAACAGCGGTACAACTAGTTTCATCTAATTGTTCCCAAATAATTGATGTTGTATCAGTAATATTGGTTTCAATAAGTCTGGGACCATTTCCACCGCATAAAAATATGTTTGGCAATTCTTTACCATCATTAGGGCAAATAACAACTTGATCTGCAAATGGAATTACTGGATTGGTAACACCTGCTCCAAACGTAATCACTTCAAATACTTGATTTGTAGATTGACATGGTGCTATAGCAGTGTTACTTACATAATAAGTGCCCGTTGAGGTTACAGTTATTGATTGTGTTGTTCCTATTACTGGTGTACCAGAAGGACTTGTAGACCATGAATAAGAATCGTAACCATTTCCTGAAGTTAATACTGTACTTGCTCCACAAAGAATAACCTCTTCTTCAAATACACAGTCAATATCTGCTAAAAAATTAGTCGCTCC